>JAGWXC010000054.1 GCA_018970045.1 Planctomycetota bacterium
CTCGAGGGCGGCATCAGCCACGGTTGCCCCCGAGTGCGCGTGCAAGCGAGATGGCCGAAGTGATGGACTCTGGCGGCACTCCACGCCTGAGCAGTTGTGGAAGCATGTCCGCGAGCACGCTGCACTCACGCGTGGTGACGCTCAGTGCAGCCACGTCTGCAAGATCACGTTCACGCCCCGCAAGCAGCTTCAGTGCAATCAGGTCGAGCCGACCGACCGCTTTCACGTGCAGGCAACCGAAGCGACCGATGTCTTCCGTTCGATCCCGCCAACCATCGAGCAGGGTGTGTCGCATCGTGGTTGATGTTGCATCGAACCATGACTCGCTGATGCCGGTTGGATCACTGATGTGGGGTGCGAGATGGCAGCAGAGGTCCAGAAGCTCCGGTGGGGTGAGCTCGATCACGTCGAGGTCCGATGTCAGGCGGGTCGACGGCAGCTGACCAGTCAGCATGCCGGCAGCCCCGCCGATCAGGATCAGGTCGCCCTGGGGCGATGGCGGGAGCGCTGCGGCGAGGGAGTGCAGCGCGCGGCGGAGCAGGTCAGCATCGAGAGGCTGGGTCGGCATGATGTATGGTCAAACCATACATCGCGATCCCCCCAACCCTCACCGGATGAACCGAAGTTCGCCGAAGTCGGGAATGAACGGCGTGCTGCCGGGCGACAGGCGCATCGGTGCCGGGAAGTAGACGCACCAGGCCTTGCCGATCATCAGGTCCTCGGGAACGATGAACGGGCTGCTGTTGCCCAGCTGCACCGACACGAGCGGGTGCGGCCGGCCCCAGAGCCGGCTGTCTCGGCTCGCTCCGGAATTGTCGCCGAGCATCACGTACTCGCCATCGCCGATCAACGGTGGCTGGTTCACGTCGACGCCGAACGCCAGGCCCGGAATCGGCTCGCCGTTCATCGGGTACTGGTCGCCCGGATTGAGGAACGCCGGCCGGTAGTACAGGTCGCGGTCCACGCGGATGCGGCGCAGCGTCACCGGCCCGCCGCCGAACTCCCACGCGAGCGTGGTCGGCGTGGGCTTCTGCGCCGAGGGGTTCTGCAGCACCTGGTCGATCGTGCGTCCGTTGTGGCTCGCCAGCAGGCGCTGCTGCGGATCCCACTCGTAGTCGAGCGTGAGCACGCTGTCGCCGTCGATGAAGAGCTGCAGGCGCTGGTCGATGTGCCAGAACTCGAGCTCGAACGCGCCATCAGGCAGCGCGACCGGTGCGCTCGCCGTGGCCTTCACCTCGCCGCTCTCGGCGTGCACGACCGAGAGCGTGGCCTTGCCGCCGGAGACCTCGAACTTCATGACGTGCGAGCGCGTGCCGATCGACAGGCTCGTCGTGAACAGGCCGCTCGAGGCGGGCGTGCAGTGCGCGGCCACGCGCAGGTCGCCCACGGGGAAGAGCGGGATCTCGGGGCGCGTGGAGTTGTAGGCGTTCCAGTCGTCGAGCTGGATGTCGGTCGAGACCCACTCGAGCCGCGCGGGACCGGTCGCGCCCCACACGAACGCACGCGGATCGCTCGTGTCCCAGCCCTGTCCACGCAGCGGCGGGCCGCTCCATGAACCGCGCATGCGCTGGCGCATCGCGCTCGGATCGATCGGCGCGTAGTCGCTGTTCCAGACCGGCTGCAGCACGGCACGCTGCACGGACTCTGGCTTGCGCTGGATGCGCATACCGGTCACCGGCATGTCGGGCGCGCCGGTGAACGCATCGCCATCGGCCAGCGCGAAACGCTCGCCGGGCATGCCCACGAGGCGCTTGATGTAGTACGTCGCGTCGCCGACGGGATCGCACGGATTCTTGAAGACGACCACGTCCCAGCGCTGCGGCTGCTGGATCGGCCACAGGAACTTGGTGACGAGGATGCGATCGCCCACTCGGGCATCCTGCGCGAGGCGGATGTTGCCCTCGCTGCGGGTGGGCGCGATGTGGCTGACCATGGGGTCGCCGATCGGGCGCTGGAAGTCGCGGCCCGCGCGCGCTGATTCGATCACCGGCGCCGCATCGGCGGGATAGCTGTAGCCGGTGTCGGGACTGCGCAAGCGAAGGTGCTCACCCATCAGCGTGGGCGCCATGCTCCCGGTGGGGATCACGTAGCCCTCGATGACGAAGCCGCGGAAGGTCATCGCGAGCGCGAAGGAGATCAGCAGCAGGCTGATGGTGTCGAGGGTCGTGGCCTTGCGGGGCTCGTGCTCCATGGGATCGCGATGCTAGCGGCGGCCTCGTGGGCTCTTGCCGTCGCCGCCCTTGCCGTCACGGCCTCGGTCACGCGGGCGCTGCTCTGGGGGCGCAGCCGGCGTGGCCGGTGCTTGTTCAACCGGCAGGAGTTCCTCGACCGGCACCGCGATCTCCTGGCCGCTGGCGTGCAGGCGCACAAGCACGAGCTGCACGAGCGTGCGCGTCTCCACGACCGAACCCACGCCCTCGCTCGTGCCGACCACGGTGCCGCGCTTGGGCAGCTTGGCCGCCAGCTCGGCGTAGGTCTGGTCCTCGTAGCGCAGGCAGCACATGAGCCGCCCGCAGCGTCCGGAGATCTTCAGCGGGTCGAGCGTGTGGCCCTGGACCTTGGCGTGCTTGATGCTCACGGGCTTCAGCACCTTGAGGAAGGTCGAGCAGCAGACGCTCTGGCCGCACTACTCGCGGTCGGCGACCAGTCGCGCCTCATCGCGCGCGCCGATCACCTGCCAGTGCGCTGGGCGACCGATCGACGGTGCGAGCGCGGCCTTCATGGGCGCGAGGTCAAGCTCGCCCTCGACGGTCGGGTGGACCCACACGAACAGCTGCTCATCGCCGAGGATCGGCTCGAGCTGCACGAGCCGCACCGGGATCCCCAGCGCGATCGCCGCCTGCTTGGCCGCGAGCGTGCGCGCACCCCAGTCCATCGACACGCGCTCCCATTGCGCAAGGTCATCCATCGTCGCCACGCGCAGCACCTCGCCGTCGGCGTGGAACGGATAGTCCTTGCCGCCGGATGCTTCGATGTAGCTGCGCACCTCATCGCGCGAGACGCTCTTGCCGCAGCCTCCATTGCCGCAGGTCGTGGTGAGCATCTCGCCGAGTTCGGTGCCGCGATGCGTACGCACCACGAGCTTGGAGCCGCACCCGGGCTTGGCGTCGCCGCGGTACGGAAACTCGCCGATCATGCGCATCGCGCCGAAGCGGACCACGATGGAGCTGGGTGCCTTGAGTTCCGCGTACGCCGCCGCATCGACATCACGATGCGCCGGATCGGCGTCGCGTTCGAAGATGGGCAGCGGGAAGATCGACACGGCCCGCGGAGTGTCGCATGGACGCGTCCGCCGTGCATCGGCGCTCCCGCTAGCATTGCGCGGTTCCATGTTGCCCGTCGTCGCCATCATCGGTCGCCCCAACGTCGGCAAGAGCAGCCTGCTCAACCGCATCGTCGGCCGGCGCGTGTCGATCGTGGACCCGACCCCGGGCGTCACGCGCGACCGCATCACGGCCGAACTGACCCTCGATCCGCCGATCGAAGGCCCTGAGGATGCGCTGCCGCGCACCGTCGAGTTCATGGACACCGGCGGCTACGGGGTCTACACCGCCGATGGCGGCCGCATCGACGATGCGGGCATGGACTTGGCCGCGCTCACGCCGCACATCGAGGAGCAGATCCGCGCCGCGACCGAGGAGGCCGACGTGATCCTCTTCACGGTCGATGCACAGAGCGGCGTCACCGCGCTCGACGAGACGATCGCCACGATGCTGCGCCGCAGCGGCCAGGCCGCCAAGGCGATGCTCGTCGTGAACAAGGTCGACGGCCCGTCGTGGGAGGCCCATGCCTTTGATGCGATGCGCCTGGGCTTCGGCGAGCCGCACATGGTCAGCGCGAACAACGGCTCCGGCCTGCGCCGCCTGCGCGAGGCGATCTGGGAGCGTGTGGGCGATGCGCCCGCCAAGCCCGTGCCGACCGAGATGAAGGTCGCGATCGTGGGTCGCCGCAACGCCGGCAAGAGCTCCTTCACGAATGCGCTCGCGGGCGAGGACCGTGTGATCGTGAGCGAGATCGCCGGCACCACGCGCGATGCGATCGACGTGCGGTTCGAGGTCGGCGGCCGCACGTTCGTGGCCATCGACACCGCCGGCGTGCGCAAGCGCAAGTCGTGGGCGGATGACGTCGAGTTCTATTCGAACGTCCGCACCGACCAGTCGATCCGCCGCGCCGATGTCTGCCTCCTGGTCCTCGACGCCACCGACAAGATCAGCCAGGTCGAGAAGCACCTGGCCATGCAGCTCATCGAGCAGGCCAAGCCCACGCTCATCGTGCTCAACAAGTGGGACCTGATGCCGAAGAAGGCCAAGGTCGAGGACTTCATCGAGTACCTCGGGCAGGAGCTTCCCGGGCTCGACTTCGCGCCGGTCGCGTGCGTGAGCGCGCTGACGGGCGAGGGCGTGCAGGATGCCATCGCGATGGCGTTCAACCTCTTCCAGCAGGCGGGGCATCGCGAGACGACCGGACGCCTGAACGCGCTCGTGCAGAAGATCCTCACGGAGCGCGGCCCGAGCTCGCGCCTGGGCACGATCGCCAAGATCTACTACATCACCCAGATCGAGGTCTTCCCGCCGACGATCGCGCTGGTCGTGAACAAGCCCGATCTCTTCGAGGGCAACTACGAGCGCTACCTGCTCAACCGCATGCGCGAGGAACTGCCCTACGCCGAGGTGCCGATCCGGCTGCGCTTCAGCGCGCGCAAGCGCCGCGAAAACCCCGGCGATGCGCAGCCATCCTCGGGCGGCCAGTCGGAGCAGTGATCAGATCAGCAGGCTCTGTCCCGTCATCGCCGCAGGCTTCGGCAGCCCGGCCATCGCGAGCATCGTGGGGGCGATGTCGGCGAGCCTGCCATCATCGCGCAGGCTCCGCCCGCGGAACGCCTCGCCCACGATCGACAGCGGCACGGTGAAGTTGGTGTGCGCGGTCTGCGGGTCGCCGGTCGCCGGGTCGATCATCTGCTCGGCGTTGCCGTGGTCGGCGGTGATCACCAGGCTCCCGCCGCGCGCGAGCGTGGCGCGAGCGATCTCGCCCACGCACGCATCGACGATCTCGCACGCCCGCGTGGCGGCATCGAGGTTGCCGGTGTGTCCGACCATGTCGCCGTTGGCGAAGTTCACGATGATGAAGGGTTCGCAGTCTGGGGCGGCCAGGCGCGCGAGCACCGCATCACGCACGCCATGCGCGCTCATCTCGGGCTTCAGGTCGTAGGTCGGCACATCCTTGGGGCTCGGCACGATCACGCGATGTTCGCCCGGAAAGGGTTCCTCGCGGTAATCGTTGAAGAAGAACGTGACGTGGGGGAACTTCTCCGTCTCCGCGCAGCGGAACTGCGTGAGGCCCGCATCACTGATCACCTGCCCAAGGATCGACTCCATGCGCGCGGGCCGCTCGAACGCCACGGTCACCGGCAGGCCTTCCTCGTAGTTGGCCATCGTCACGAAGCGCAGGTTCGTCGGCACGTGACCGCGGTCGAATCCTCCGCCGGGTAGCGATCGGAACGCTGACTCGTCGAGGACGAAGGCCTTGGTCAGTTCTCGCGGGCGGTCGCCGCGGAAGTTGAAGAAGATCACCGCGTCGCCGTCCTTGACGAAGCCCTCGCCCGCATCCAGCAGATGCGTGGGCGGCACGAATTCGTCGCCGTGGCGCGTGGGTCCCTCGGGATGCGCATAGGCGTGCTCGAGCGCAGCGCGGGCATCGGTCGCGCCCCGCTCCTGCGGACCGACGAGGCACCGCCAGGCGCGCTCGACCCGCTCCCAGCGGTGGTCGCGGTCCATCGCCCAGAAGCGGCCCATGATGCTGCCGATCCTGGCGCCGCGCCGATCCGCGGCCTGCTGCACGCGCGCGATGAAGCGAAGTCCGGTCGTGGGACCGGTGTCGCGGCCATCCGTGATCGCATGCACGATCACGCGCGCACCGGGGAACCCGCGCGCGCGGGCGAGGTCGAGGATCGCCTCAAGATGCCCAAGATCACTGTGCACGAGGCCATCGCTGCACAGTCCGAGCACGTGCACGCAGCCGCCGGTGGCCATGGCGTGATCGAACGCCGACTGCAGACCGGGGTTGGTGGCGAAGCGGCCGTCGCGGATCGCGCGCGTGATCCGCATGAGTTCCTGGTCCACGATCCGACCGGCACCGATGTTCTGGTGACCGACCTCGCTGTTGCCCATGACCGGGCCCTCGGGCGTCTCGGGCAGGCCGACGTCCTCGCCGCTCGTGCGGATGAGGGTGCTCGGCCACTCCTGGCGCATCGCAGCATCGAACGGGCAGCGCGCGCGCAGCACGGCATTGCCGGCATCCTGCTCGGCGTGCGGGTTGCGCCCCCAGCCATCCCGGATCACCAGGACGATCGGCGTGTTGACGGTCGGTGAGGCCATGCCCAACTCTACCCCGCTCGGGGCGTCGGCTTCGAGGCGGTCCTCCGCTACGCTACGCCCGCACCCAAGTGCATGGAGAGCACGGAAGGATGACCACCACCTTGGCCACGGACACGGCACCACTCATCGGCGACGCTCTGCGGAGCCGCTACGACGACATCAACAAGCGCATCGGCGAGGCCGCAGCCCGGTCCGGGCGCAAGGCATCGCAGGTCGTGCTCGTGGCGGTGAGCAAGACCGCGAGCATGGAGCAGATCCGCGAGCTCGTGCAGGCGGGGCACGTGCACTTCGGCGAGAACCGCGTGCAGCAGCTGCAACAGCGCGTGGCGCAGGTCGAGGAGTTCCGGGCACGCCGCCGCGAGCTCACCGGCACCGAGCCCGCTCCCGTGCGCTGGCACATGATCGGCTCGCTCCAGCGCAACAAGGTCAAGAAGGCCATCGAGTGCGCCCGGCTGATCCACAGCGTGGACAGCATGCGCCTGGCCGAGGACATCCAGAACGCGGCCGCGCGCCGCGAGGATCCCGTCGACATCCTCATCGAGGTGAACGTGAGCGGCGAGGCGAGCAAGCACGGACTCCATCCGCCTGCGGTGCGCCACGTGATCGAGCAGATCGACACGATGGTCAACGTGCGGCCGCGCGGCCTCATGTGCATGGCTCCCAACACGCAGGACATGGCCGTCGTGCGCGAGGTCTTCGAGCGCTGCCGCGAGCTCTTCCAGGACATCCGCTCGGCTGGCGTGGGCGGCGACGCCTTCGATCTCCTCTCCATGGGCATGTCCAACGACTTCGAGGCCGCGATCGAGTGCGGCTCGAACATGGTGCGCATCGGCGGCGCGCTCTTCGGTGCGCCGGCCGTTCAGGACGAGCCGGGCGAGGGCTGAGCGGCGGCGTCGATGCGGCGCTGCGTGCGAGCGTCCCATCCGCGGTGGTAGCGCGCGATCGGCATGCCGCGAAACGTGCTCCGGCAGCGATAGCAGGTGAGCCGCCACTCCAAGCGCATCCACAGCACCACATCGATGGCCGCGACGATGAGCAGCGCCGCGACCAGGATCGATGGCGTGCCGTAGCCAGCCAGCCCCACCGCCACGACCGAGAGCGCGAGCACCGCGACGATGACCGTGAGCCGCGGCGTGGAACGGCTCCGGTAGAGCGTGTCGCAGCCGCAGAGCACGCACTTGCGCAGGTGGCCGCCATCGTCGACCGCGCGTTCCCAATCCAGGAAGTGCTCTCGTTCCCGGCCGGGTTCACCCAGGCGCAGCCGTGGAGGCCGCTCGTCGAGGCTGACCTCGGCATCGCCCAGTCGCGAGCGGTCGGTGGCTCGTGCGGTCACCTGCATGCGCGGAATGGTACGGCGATCGACCGCGGTCCCATGCGACCGTAACATCGCGCGCATGAGACCAGGATGGTCGCACGCGCTCCAAGGACGCTTCATCGTCTTCGACGGCCCGGATGGCAGCGGCAAGAGCACGCAGATCCGGCGGTTCGTGCAGGCCGTCCGTGACGATGGCACGACCGTGACCGACGTGCGCGAGCCCGGCGGCACGCCCATCGGCGAGAAGATCCGCGAGATCCTCCTTGATCCAGCCAACGTCGAGATGGATGTGCGCTGCGAGATGCTGCTGTACATGGCCAGCCGGGCGCAGCTGATGGTCGAGCGCATCCGGCCAGCGCTCGCCGCCGGGCACATGGTGCTCAGCGACCGCTTCATCAGCAGCACGCTCGCCTACCAAGGCACGGCGGGCGGGCTCTCACCCGCCGAGATCCTCTCGGTCGGCGACGTGGCGATCGTCGGCCGCTGGCCTGACCTGACAGTCGTCTTCGACGTGGATGAACGGGTGGCCGCGGGCCGGCTCTCGCCGCTGCTCGATCGCATGGAGCAGAAGGGCGCTGAGTTCCATCGGCGCGTCCGTGCGGGCTACCTGCAGCAGGCTCGCGAGCGCCCCGACCGGCATCTGGTCGTCGATGCCTCGAGGGATCCCGATACGGTGTTCGCGCAGGTGATCGCCGGCGTCACGGCGCACTGGCCACGCTGAGCCGTGCGCGCACGATCGAGGCCACGGCCTCGGTGCAGCGCGCCAGGTCGTCGTTGACGACGAAGGCATCGAACGTGGTGCCTGCCTTGGCACGCGCGATCTCGCTGCGACTCTCGGCAAAGCGCCGCTGGATCGCGCCCTCGTCCTCGCGACCGCGCACGCGCAGCCGGCGCAGCAGTTCGCCCTCGTCCGGCGGCAGGATGAAGATGCCCAGCATGCCGGGCATGGCGCGGCGCACGTTCTCGGCGCCTTGCACATCGATGTCGAGGATCACCAAGCGACCGTCGTCGAGCTGACGCTGCACCGCATCGCGGGGCGTGCCGTACCAGTCGCGGCCGAAGACCTGCGCATGCTCAAGAAACCGGTCCTCCTCGATCCAGCGCTGGAAGGTCTCACGGTCGATGAAGAAGTAGTCGACACCATCACGCTCGCCTGGTGATGGCGCACGCGTCGTGGCGCTCACACTGAAGGCTGCGTTGAACTCGCGCATCAGTCCGTGCACGATCGTGGACTTGCCCACGCCGCTGGGGCCGGCGATCACGAGCAGGAGGCCTGGGTGGGCAGGATCCGGGGACATTGGGACAAATCTACAGATCCGTGACTGGACTGAGGCGCTCGGGGCCTTTGGGATCAGGGGGATTCTCCCATCTGGAGGCACAGCATGGACCAGGTCCTAGAGCGAAAGAGCACCATGCATCGTTTCGTCAGCCTTGCGCAGGCCTATCGCGGCTGGTCCAAGACCCAGACCGCCGAGCGCCTGGGCCGCGAGGTGGCCAAGGTGGTTCCCGAGAGCGGCAACCCCAAGCTCGATCTTGTGGTGGCGATCGCCGATGCGCTCGAGTGGCCCGTGGGCGATGTGGCCGAGGCGCTCTGGCGGCCCGGCAGCGGTGCGCGTGCGCCCGGTGCGCGCACGCCGTTCCATGAGCTCGATGCCCAGTCGCGCCAGGCGCATCGTGATGGTCGCTACCACGACATGCTCGAGCTGGCGTCGCTCATGCTCGGCGCCGCCGCATCGGGCAACGAGCGCGCGATCGCCTTCAATCGCCAGTGCGGCGCGCATGATGGGCTAGGGCAGTTCATGCGCAGCCTCTCGTCGGTGCAGCAGGGCCTCGTCCAGGCAGATGTGCTCCCCCGCACGCGGCTCATGCTGCGGGTGAACCTGGCCGGTGCGCACTATGCGCTGTGGCACCTTGTCGAGAGCCGCAGCATCGCGCATGAACTCGTGCACCACTTCACGGATCATCCGCCTGCGGACCGATTCGAGCGCGTGGCCCAAGCCTTCGCGTTCCTCGTGCGCGGGCAGAGCGCGCGCCGTGCCATCGAGCGCGATGCCACCCAGGCTGGGGCGCATGCGGAGAGCGCACTTGGCGACCTGCGTGCCGCGCACGCGGCCTACGCATCGCTCGCGCGGACCTTCGACGATGCGAGCTACACCGCCGTGGCCCGGACCTGCCATGGCGCGATCCTCGAGTGCGAGGCGTACCTGGGCCTTCGTGAGCCTGCCGATGCCCTGGCCGAACTCGAGTCCGGCATCGCCGGTGCGCTCGCGCAGGAGCCGGCGCCGCGCGGCGATCTGCTCGAGAGCCATGGCTGGTGGGCGGTGTGCGCCTGCAACGTCGCGGCACGATCGCTCGAAGGTCCGGCCCTTCACCGGGCCCTGGCCATCTTCACCAACATGATCAGCGAGATTGCTGAAGCGACCGACAACTGGTCGCTGCGTGAACGCTGCTTCAGCCTCGAGCACGCCGCACACGCCGATGATCCATCGGCCGAGTGGCTGCTTGACCGCAGTGACCTCAAGGTGCTCTGTGGCACCATGAGCCGGTTCCCATCGTTCCGTCCCACGGGTTGGCGCATCCTCGAGCGCGCCCAGGTCTTGGAGGAAGCCTCATGAAGTCAGTCCATCTCGTGCTGTGCGGCGCCTTGGCCGTCGCGTTCCCAAGTGCATCGATCGTCCAGATCGCCTCGGCCGACCATGGCTGGTGGGGCGAGCAACGGCGCAAGCTGCCGCCGTGGTGGATCGGCACCGGGCAGACCACGCAGGAGCGCATGTTCTTCGCCATGATGGATGTGCGCTTCGGCACGCAGTGGATGCACACCATGCAGGAAGAGGTCGTCATGCCGATGTGGCGCCAGTGGGTGCGCGAGTGGCACCGGCGGGAAAAGACTGGCGGCTGAGCGTTCGCTCGAAGGCGGCCACGCGACGACGCACCGTGCTCGCATCACCGCCCGGGGATCGCCGAGCGTCCTGGGTGCGGTGCCGACCTACACTCGGGCGATGCACCTCGTGCGCGCATCGATCGTGATCCCGGCGTCGATGGTGGTCTCGGCCGCGCTGGCCCAGCAGGGCGATCAGCGCGGCGAGCCGCAGCCACCGCTGCCTGCCGAGTGGCTCGCGGCCGACAGTCCCGCGCTCACGCCGGACCAGGCGTTGGCCTCCATGCGCGTGGCCGAGGGCTTCCGGGTCGAGCTCGTCGCCTGCGAGCCGATGGTCGTGGCGCCCGTGGCCATGGCGTTCCATCCCGATGGGTCGCTGTGGCTCGTCCAGATGCCGGGCTACATGAGCGACCTCGACGGCTCGCGTGAGCGCGAGCCGGTCGGCAGCATCGTGCGTCTGGTCGATCGAGATGGCGATGGCCGCATGGACGAACGGCAGGTCGTGCTGGACTCGCTCGTGCTGCCGCGCTCGATCGCCTTTCACCGTGAAGGCGCGCTCGTCATCGAGCCGCCGCACCTGGTGTGGGTGCAGGATCTCGATGGCGACGGCCGCGCCGAGTCGACCACGATCGTGGCGAGCGGCTTCGCAGGGCTCGAAAGCCCCGAGCACGCAGGCAATGCACTGACGTGGTGCCACGATGGTTCGTTCGTGCCGAGCCAGCACCACGCGGGGTTCGTCGATCACGGGTCCGGCTTCGCCGCTTTCGCCACGCCCGTCGAGGGCCAGTGGGGCCAGGCGATCGATGACTTCGGCCGCCTGCTGGTCACGCCCAACAGCGATCCCCTGCTCATCGACCTCGTGCCGCGGTGGATGGCCGCGCGCACGCTCGGTGCATCGGGCCTGCCTGGTGTGCCGCAGCGCGTGGTCGACGATGCGCGCACGTGGCCAGCGCACCTCACGCCGGGGATCAACCGCGCCTACCGCGCGGGCATGCTGCAGGATGGCCGGCTCGTGCAGGTCACCGCGGCGTGCGGACCGGTGATCAATCGTGACATCGTGCTTGGTGAATCGCTGCGCGGCGATGCCTTTGTCTGCGCGCCATGCGCCAATGCGGTCAAGCACTACAGGATCACCGAGCGCGACGATGGCCCCAAGGGGGAGCCCATGCCCGTGGGCGGCGAGTTCCTCTCGAGCACCAGCGAGCGCTTCCGCCCCTGTGATCTCAAGATCGGCCCCGACGGCGCGCTGTACATCGCCGACATCAGCCGGGGCATCATCCAGCACCGCATCTTCATGACGAGCTTCCTGCGTGCGCAGGTTGAGGCGCGTGGCCTCGATCGCCCGATCGACCAGGGTCGCGTCTGGCGCGTGGTGCCGATGGGTCGCCCGCTGCGTGCACGAGTGGACCTCACCAAGGCCGATGACGCCGCGCTCGTCGAGTTCATCGCGGGGCCGAGTGGGCACCTTCGCGATCATGCATCGCGCTTGCTCGTGGAGCGCCACCGGCTTTCGCCGGTGGGCGATGCGCAGGACGGTTCCGCAACGAGCGCATCCGACCCTGCAGATGGCACGGCGCACGCCCACGGGGCGCGTGGAGTCGATGCGCATCGCTCGACCGAGCACGCGCTGACGGATCTGGCGCGTGGCGTGCAGGTCGATCCCGCCGTGCGCCACTCCGCTGCCAGCACGCTCATCATGCTTGGCGCCGGCGACATGGCGCTTCTCGAAGCGCTCTCCTTCGATCGCGATGCCCGCCTGCGCACGGATGCGGCGATCCATGCGGCAGGCATGCTGCATGGCGGGCAGCATGTGGATGAGAGCATGGCCATGCTCGAGCGCTTGGCGCAGGATTCCGTGCGCGGCGTCTCGATCGCTGCGCTCGCTGCGCTGGGCGAACTGCAGGACGATCAGCGCTTCATCGATGCCGTGGCGCGGCTCGCGGCCATGCGCACCGTGCTCAAGGATGCGCCGCGGCGCGCCGCGCTGGCCAGCGGAATCAAGGGGCGCTCGATGCTCATCCTCGAGTGGTCGCTCACGCTCGCCGATGCACGCGATGCCGGCGTTCGCGCGCTCATGCAGGAGTGCGCTGCACAGGTCCTCGCGCACGGCAACGAGCGCCTGAACGAGGCCCTGCTCGCGCTGGCGGCGCGAGCGGCCCTGAAGCAGCCGCAGGTGGCCGCATCGATCCTTGACCGTGTGGCATCCTGGA
>JAGWXC010000295.1 GCA_018970045.1 Planctomycetota bacterium
AAAGGAGACGTTGCGCACACTTGGGACCAACGAGAGCGTGGTGGCGAGCACCGACTTCGACGGCGACGGCGTGGACGACATCATCACCCGCGATCCGGTCGCCAAGTCTGTCGTCGCGATCCGGATGCGCGATGGAAAGTCCACGGGGGTCGAATACGCATTCAACATTCCTTCTTCCACCTGGCAGGTCGTGCCGCACAAACTGGTCGGTGGGCTGCTGATACGTGACGCGTTGACCGGAGCCGTCAAGCGCGTGACGCGTGATCCGACGAACGGCACGATTGCCGTCACCGACGCACCGTCGCCCGGTCGCGGCGAGTTGATCGAGGGCATCGGCGACCTTGATGGCGACGGCAACGACGATATGGTGTGCCGCAATCCGGACACCGGCGACGTCTCCATCTGGCGCCTCGACGAGAAGGGACAACTGATCGCCATGCGCGTGGTATGCCTCAACGGCCTGCTGTGGAAGATCGAGGGCGTGCACGACTGGGACGGCGACGGCATCGAGGACCTGCTGCTCAGCCATGACCACACACGACGGCTCATCGTGATGCACGTGCTTCTGGAGGACGGCCAATCCACGTTCGGAAGCAACCTGCGCATCGGCAACATGGGCACCGCGCGCCTGATCGACGTCGCGGATCGCTGACGTCAGCCCCGAGGCTCGCGCGGCGCGAAGGCGCGCCGGGCACCCGCCAGATTCATCCGGAAGAACGCGTCGTCCAGCAGCACGTCCAGGCGCGCGGCCTCCATGCCGGCCGCCCTCACGTGCGCAGACTCGATCGCCCGGTAGGTGTCCAGCGCCTGCGCGTCGTCCGCGTGGGCCGACACCACCTGCTCGAGCCACGCCCGCTCCTGCCGCAGCCGCAGCAGTGCACGTTCCAGGAACCGTCGACTCGCCGCGCGATCACGCGCCACCCCTGCGCCATGCGTCAGCCACAGGTGCGTGGGGTCCGCCTCGATGACGCGCTGCAGGCTGGCGATCCACGCGTCCGGCTCGAATTCGGGCGGTGGCGTCGGCACCGAGAGCCAGTCGCTATCCGGCACCACGATGCCGGCGAGATCGCCCATGAAGGCATGCCGCTCCGATCCAGCTTCGAGCAGCCACACCACGTGATGGCGCGCATGCCCCGGCGTGTGCAGCGCGCGCCACGCACGGCCGCTCAGCCGCACCTCGACATCGTCGGTCGTCGCGTGCAGATGCGCGACGTCCACAGGCGCCATGTCCCCGTAGAACGGCTCGTACGCGCTGCCATGCACGCGCCGGGTGCTGGCGAGCAGCTTCTCGGGGTTCGCCAGATGCGGCGCGCCGAAGGGGTGCACGTGCACATGCGCGCCGTGCTGCGCCAGATGCCCGGCCGCGCCCGCATGATCGAGGTGGATGTGCGTGAGCAGCAGGTGACGGATGTCGGTCAGCGCCACGCCAACTGCGCGCAGCCCTTCGAAGAGCGTCGCTCGAGTGGCGGCGGGGCCGCATTCCACCAGCACATGGCCGTCGTCGCCGCGGATCAGGAACGCGTTCGCGGCCCCCGCCAGGCGCATGTAGCCCACATCGATCGCACGAACCATCGTGGCCGCCATCACCGTGTCGGCCGCGAGGCACGCACCATCACGCGAAGCGCGCCGATCATGGCCATGAACGCGCAGATGCCGACCGATCCGTACGCCAGCTTGATGTCCGCGAGGCGACCCCCGATCACGTCGCGTCCCGGGATCACCTCGATCAGGATCATGGTGCCAAGACACACCATCATCAACGTGTCCCGGCTGCGCGTCAGCATCCATCCGATCATGGCGGCAGCCGCGATGGCGATCGGCGCGAAGTGGTAGTTGCTGGAATGCGGCGCGATCAGCACATAGGTGCTGGCCGTGGCACCGGCCGTGGCGACGGCCCAGAGACTGCCGCTCTCGCAGCGCCCCGAGTCTCCCTCGCCGACACGCTGTGCCGTCCGCCAGCAGAACCAGAGCAGCGTGCCGATCATCGCCAGAATCCATGTGGCCAGCACGATTCGGCGTCCGTC
>JAGWXC010000296.1 GCA_018970045.1 Planctomycetota bacterium
CTGGTTGTCGCGATATCCCGCGCCGTCGACCCTGACGCGGATGCAAGAGTCGGGCATCGATGGTGCTCCTTTCATGAGCTCGTCTCTGCAATCGTGAAGCCCAGCAGTGTGTCGCCCTGGCGCCATTCACGCAGCAGTATCCGGCCACGTCCGGTGCGTGCCGACGCAAAACGCTCGAAGTTGTGCAGCCGTGCCGGCGTATGGGCGATCGTGACCGCCTGTGCATTGCGCGCACCGGCAGCGACCTCGGCGATGGCGACCCAGCGCACGCCCTGTGCGGTGCGACCGGCGCGCCAGACGGCGCGCTTGCCGTAGTAGGCGACCTCGTCGACCTCGACGAGCGCGTCGGGCCACGCGGTCCCGAATGTCGCAGGCGGCGACAGGCCAAGTACGACCGTCGGATCGCACCACCATGCGACCAGCAGGTCGCGGTTCGTTCGCAGGTACGTGCGCGCCAGGTCGGCCGCGCGCTTGAGCGTGAGCGTGGTGTCATCGAGGTGGTCGTGCGTCACCACAACATGCCCGTGCTCCGATGGGCGCGCCTTCAGGAATGCCTCGGGCCGCGAAGAATGCGACTGCGACGTGGACCCGTGAGCGGCCGGCGCCGGTGCGGGCGGCCGCGGCGTGCCGACGACGTCACACGCGGCCCAGCCGTCCGAGCGCCAGCGCCCCCATCCTGCGCCCCGGGTCTTGTGGCCACCAATCGGCAGATGTCCGAGTGCGCCCAGCGCAACCTGGCGATCGATGTCCGTGACCAGCGGAGCGATCTCTGCCAGGGATGGACCTTCGACGACGATCTGGATCGGAAATGTGCCCGAGAGCAGCCGGACCGCATCGCGCTTGGCGCTGCCGTACGAACTCGCCGAGAACTCGTCCTCGGCATGCATATGCAGCTTTGCGGCGGTCCAACCCTTGTCGGCACGCGAGTCGCGAATCAGCACGCGACTGCTCTGCTCGACCGTGCCGAACACCTTGCCAGCAGGATCGTCGCGATCCATCTTCCCCTGCACCGCGTGCGGATCCTCGACCGTGCTGCCGGTCGCCCGCAGCCTGCGCGAGAGCGCGTGGCGCAGCGGCCCGCGCAGGCTGGCGCCAGGGATCAGCGGCCGGCTGCGGTCCATCAGGATTGGCCGGTCCGTGACCATCGTCTCGGGAGGTTGGGCACCGGCGGCGGTCCACGCCGGCCGCGCCCACGTGCCGTCGCCACGCGACTGGGCAGACCCCTCGGCATCGTGCGGTCCAATGGCGAGCATGTCGAGGCCCCAGGATTCGCCGGTGCCCGCACCGTCCGGCTGGTACTCGCCGAATGCGATCGTTCCCGCCAGCGTGCGGAAGGACCATGAGCGCGTCGGCGTGACAGTTGGCAGCACCGCGAGCGGCCTGGGCAGCGTATTTCGCGCGCGGTTCGCGCCAACCCAGGCGCAATAGGCGGTTGTGCTGAGCGTGTATGCCTGCACGTCCTGCGCGGTACACCAGCCGAGGCCACGGGCGACATCGCCACCCAGCCAGCAGCGGCCATGCTGCCAGTGATGCCCAAGGATATAGCCGAGGATGCCGACGACCTCGTTGCCCTCGCCCTCACCCTGAATGTACGACCAGTCGACGCGTAGCTCGAGCTCCCACACGGTGCCGGCGGGCATGACCTCGTGGTCGTACAGCACACCCTGGCGTCTGGCCCCGGTGCGCTGCGCGATGCCGACGCCTGCCCGTAGCCCGGGCCTGGGCAGCGGCATGCCCCTCCGGGGCCGGGCATCCGCAAACTCCCAGGCCGAACGGCGTAGCGCGCCGTTGCGGATGTCGTCGGCAATCGCACGTGGCAGTGGGTCGAAGAAACGCCTGGCCATCGCCAGCGCCGCCCCTTTGATGCCGCGCCCGGCCAGGATCGGCTCGCCATTGACGATGCTGAACGGATGGTCGGCGCTGCTCTCCCGGTCAAGCCCCGACACCGACAGTGCCGAGTCCTGCCTCAACGTCAGCGTGAACAGAGTCAGTCGTGTCATGATCGCGCCCTCTCCCGCATT
>JAGWXC010000297.1 GCA_018970045.1 Planctomycetota bacterium
ACCAGCGCCTGGACGGTGGTGATGCTTGTTCCCCGCGCGGCCGTGCCGGCCAATCCCCCGCGCGATCCGAGCTGCGCCGAGGAACTGCCGCCGCTCATCCGCCGGGCGCCTTGCTTCGCGCGTGATCCGCCAGCGATTGCATCGACTGCGCCCACGCTTCGAGCACGAACATGTGGGCCAGCAAGGGACGGGGCCTGCCAAAGCCGTCGCCCACACCATGCACGTCGCGATAGGCCTCCGGACGCAGGATGCCGCGCTGCACCAAGACCCCGCTGCGCAGGTCATCGCCATAGCGCTCGAAGAGATGCCGATACCAGAGCCGCCATGGCGGAGAGAACCCGCGCTTGCTCCGACGGAACACGAAGTCCGGCACCAGATCGCGCGCAGCGTCACGGAGCCATTGCTTGGGTGCAAGGTGGTGGTCCGGCCTCACCTTGCGCAGGCCGATCACGGTCTCGATCAATCGGTAGTCAACCAGCGGCAGGCGGCTCTCCACGCTCGTCGCCATGCTGAGCCGGTCGCCCTGCGCGATGCCGTTCACGCAGTTGTAGGTCTCGCTCACCAGCTTGGTGATGGCGATGTCGGATCGCGGCCAGAACGCCGGGCTGCGGAAGATCGACGAAGGATCGACCTTCGATGCTTCCTCCCAGCATGCGAGCATGGCTGGGCCGAAGGCATCGGCCTCACGCCAGAGCCCATGCGGATCCCACGGCGGGATCTGGTCAGGATCGGCCTGGCGGTCCTCGCGCCACTGGCGCCAGCCGCGCAGCACACCGCCACCGTCGCGCAGCCAGTTGGTCAGCCCGGTCCAGCTGATCGGCGGGCGCTCGAGCGTGAGGTAGTCGCCAAGGCCAGCCTTGCCGTGCTGCATGGCGGTGCGCAGTTCACAGCGCCGGGCCGTGTCACGCATCCACTTGTAGCCCCAGAAAAGCTCGTCGCCTCCGTGGCCCATCAGCATCACGGGAACGCCCGCCTGCCGCGCCGCGTGCATGACCGCGTAGTAGCTCGAACCCGAAAGATCGGCCGTGGGATCGTCGCGCCAGAGGCAGATGTCGGCGAACCCACGCACGACCTCCGCGGGATCCATGTGCGTGACCTGGAGCCTGATGCCCGCCGCATCGGCGAACTCCTTGGCCATGCCGGTCTCATCCTGCCAGGCGCCGCCTTCGTAGCCGATCGAGAAGGCCGTCAAGCGATCACCCAGACGCCGCTTGGCCATCATGGCGACGAGGCTCGAGTCGACGCCGCCCGACAGCGCCACGCCGACGGGGACATCGGACCGAACGATCAGGCCCGAGATCTCCTCCAGCATGTTCCGCACGGTGGTCGCAGGGTCCGCATCGATCGGCGGAGCATCTTCCATGGCCCACCATCGACGCTCGCGAACGGACCACGGGTCGAGCGTGATCTCCATGAGGTGGCCGGCACCGAGCTTGCGCACGCCCTTGACAGCGGCCCACGGCTCGGGCACGAACCCGTAGTGCAGGTACAGATTGACGGCGGCGGGGTCGATCTCGAACGGCACGGCGCCGGCGCCGACCAGGCCGCGCATCTCGCTCGCGAAGACGATGCGGTCGCCATCACCCGCGATGTACAAGGGCTTCTCGCCGATGCGGTCGCGCGCGATCAGGACCTTGCCCGACCGGCGGTCATGCAGCGCGAAGGCGAACATCCCGCGGAGGTGGTGCACGCAATCGGCGCCGTGCTCCTCGTAGAGATGGATGATCGTCTCGCAGTCGCTGCCCGTGCGGAAGCGGTGGCCACGCGCCTCGAGTTCCTTGCGGAGCTCGATGAAGTTGTAGACCTCGCCGTTGGCCACCATCGCGATGTCGCCCGCCTCGTTCCAGAGCGGCTGCCACCCCCCTTCCAGGTCGATGATGGCCAGCCGGCGCATGCCGATCGCCACGGGCCCGGACTCGGCGAATCCCTCACCGTCAGGCCCTCGATGCACCAACGCCGCAGCGAGCCGCCGGACCAAGTCACGGTCGCCGTCAGCCAGGCCGTTGCG
>JAGWXC010000055.1 GCA_018970045.1 Planctomycetota bacterium
ATCACCGGTGCGAACCTGCTGAAGGAAATCAGCTGCTTCAACTTCGGTGTGGCAGCCCTCCGCTCGGTGACCCCGACCGGTGGCACCTGCGGCTACGGCGCGACGGATCTGCTCATCCCGGTGGTGCTCTCGGTTTACCGCGACACCAACGGCGGCAACCCGACCAACTTCGCCAGCAGCGGTGCAGCGAACGGCGACCTGGTCCTCATCCAGTCGTGGAACGTCTTGGTTCCGTCGGGCGTCTACATGGCCAACTTCGAGCCTGATGAGCCGCTCTGCGTCGAGAACGAGACCAACCTCGTCTTCGTCATGGATACGCCGAACCTCTTCAACGGCACCGTCCAGGGCGTTCCCTCTGGCGCGGGCTACCGTTCCGGCATCGGTGTCGCGGCTGGCGCCTTCCCGTCCAACACCTTCCTGCGCTACACCCTCTGCACGGGTACCGCGCAGAACATCTTCCAGCCGATCGGGGCGAACGCCTACGAGTGGCCGGTGGTGGTGAACGGTGCTGCGGCGGCGTGCTCGGGCGGCAACTGCCCGGGTGACTTCAACGCCGACGGCGTGCGTGACGGTGCCGACCTTGGCGCCCTCCTCGCAGGCTGGGGCACGGCTGGTGGCGACGTCAACGATGACGGCGTGACCGACGGTGCTGACCTCGGCGCCCTGCTCGCGGTCTTCGGTACGGCCTGCCCGTAATCCGAAGCCAGTCTCCTGAGATCACTTCCCCCCCGGCCTCGTGCCGGGGGGGATTTGTTTTTGGATGGCCTGATTGGCTCGATCTGGAACTCCCATCGCTGGCCGTCATACTGATGTGGTGTCCGTGCTCACCACGATCGCCTGCATGATGGTCGCCGACATCCCGTTCGGCCTCAACAGCGGTTCGGTGCTGCCTGCCGCGCACGCTCCCAACCAGGTGGTCCTTGCGGAACTCGATGGCGACGGTGTGCTCGATGCGATCGTGCCGGGCCGCAACACCGCCAAACTGATCCGATGGGCGCTCGGCACCGGTGGCGCGCCCTCGTTCGGTCCGTGGCGCGAGCTCGAACTCCCGGCTCCAGCCGACTGGGCGATGGCGGAGCCTGGCGTGGCATCCGCACCGGACCTGCTGCTGGCACTGCGCGCGTACCAAGGCGCCGTGCTGCGGCTGGACAACCTCGGACAGGGCCAGCTCGGCCTTGGCCCGTCATGGCTCCAGGAGCGCGAGCCGCGCACGATGGATCTGGCCGACCTCACTGGCGATGGCATCGCCGACCTGATCGTGGCGAATGCATCGGGCCCGACGCTCCGGGTCGACCGGGCGGACGGCTCCGGAGGCTTCGTTCCCTTCCAGCGACTGCGCACCGATGACTGGTTCGGCGGCACGGGTTCGCTGCAGCAGGTTCGTGTGAGCGATGTCGACGGCGATGGGTGGCGCGACGTGGTGGCATCGTCGATCTCGACCGGATCGCTGCTGACATGGCGTAATCGCGGGGGCGTGCTTGCCGAGTGGCCCATCCACACGCCAGTCCAGCCGCTCGTGCCGGACCAGCCCGCACTGACCACCTTTGCGCTTGCGGATATGGATGATGATGGCGACGACGACGTGGTGGCGCAGCTGCTCTCCGTCGACCTCAACCAGCCGCTGGTCATCTGCTGGAACGACGGCGGCGCGTTCACGCGGCAGGATTCGTTTCCCGGGCCCGACACCGGCTACGGCTGGACGTGTGCGGTGGCGGACCTCGACCGGGACGGTGATCTTGATGTCGTCAGCAGCGTGGCCGTGCTCAACGGCGGTCTCTTCCTGATGGAGAACATCGGGACACCCGCGCAGCCGGCCTTCGGCGAGGCCATTCTCAAGCGCCCCAGCCCGTTCGTGCGGCACATCGAACTGGCCGACACCGATGGTGATTGCGACCTCGACATCGTGGCCGCTGACATCAGCAGCAACGCGATCATCAGGCTGCCGAACCTGACCGGATGCGCGTTTGGCCAGGCGTCGATCGCTCCACCGCCCGCGAAGCCCGGATCCCTGGGTCGTGATGCACTCCATCCGCTGGATCGGGACCAGCCGCACCCTCCAACGACGCACCGCGCCGTCGGTGTCGATGCGCGCCAGCGTGCGATCGAACTGGCTTCGTGGGGCGCACCGCCGAGCCGCCCGAGCGATCACGGGTCGCTGGCCGGCGGAACCTGCGGCCCCGGTGATGGCTCGGCCGGGCGCTGCGATGAACCGCACCCGACACCGGGGTGCTTCACAACCGAGTGCTGCGAGGCCGTGTGCCTTGTGGTTCCCGACTGCTGCGTGCTCGCCTGGGACCAAGCGTGCGTGGACGTTGCCGACGCGGAGTGCGACGGGCTGTACTGCCCTGCGCCGGGATCATGCGGGACCCCGCACGACACCGGCGGCTGCGACGACGAAGCGTGCTGCGCGAGATCGGTGCGGCTCGACGGGTGGTGCGGCGCCGCGCTCTGGGACCAGACCTGCGTGAGCGACGCCGCATGGTGGTGCCCCTTCACGCCCTGTGAACTCGAGGGTCCGCCCGGTGCGCGCCCCGAGGGCGAGCCGTGCTACGACCGGATCAACGATGGATGCACACTGCCTGAACCGAGCTTCGACGCACTCGCCTGCGGCGAACGCGTGGCCGGCACGTGCACCACGGGCGCTCCCCGCGACACCGACTGGTATGCCCTGCCCCCCGGCGGCCACACGATCGGCCTGCGCGCCGAGTTCCCCGCGAGCCTGATGATCGTGCGCGGCAGCTGCGTGACCACGCTTGAAGAAATGGCGTGGCACGCGATCGGTCCCTGCGATCCGCTGCTCACCACCGTGTGTGTGCCTGCAGGCGACGCCTGGTACGCCATCGTGAGCCTGGGCAGTCCGGAAGGCCCGATCCAGTCAGGCCAGCCCTGCACGGACCCCGATCCCGACAACCCACCGGATCCCGATGATCCACCGATCATTCCAGGTGCATTCGGCACCCGCTACGAGGTCTCGCTCTCGTGCGGAACGTGCACGCCGTCGCCGGACCTGAACGGCGATGGCGTCGTGAACGGCGCTGATCTTGGCCTGCTGCTTTCGGCATGGGGCTTGTCCGGCACGGGCATCGTTGGCGATCTCAACGCCGATGGCGTGGTGGACGGCGCGGACCTCGGTGCACTCATCAGCGGGTGGGGCTGAATGCAGATCACGCTGCCGCCGGGATCACAGCGGCTTCACGACGCACGCCAGCGATGCAGCACGGAGCCGAACTCCGCGGCGACGTGATCGGCACGCGCCACGACGGGTGCTCGAGCAACGGTCTCCGTGAACGCAATGAACTCATCGGCGGCGCCGTCACGGCGGATTTCCCAATCGGTGATGCCATCACCCACCGCGATGACGCGGCCGAACAACCTCAGCGCCCGCACCGCGCGTGGTTTGCTCCCGGGCGCTGCAAGCTCACTCGATGGATCAAGCCCCAGCGACGTGCCATCCTCTGACCAGAGCAGGCGATTCGCGCACACGTGCGATCGGTCGATCCCGAGCGCTTCCACCACCGGATCGATCCACTCGTGGAACCCGCTCGTGACGACCCACACCCGATCGGCACCGCGGCGCAGTTCGTCCGCATGCAGACGCAGCGAAGGACTGATCGCCCCATGCAGACGATCGACCAGGTGCGCCACCATCGTGCGGTCAAACCGCAGCAGCGCCAGCCGCTGCGACAGGCTCTGGTCGATCGGCAACGAGCCATCCATGCCGGCATCGGTGATCGAGCGGATGCGCGCGAGCACCTCATCGCGATCGCGGCGGCCTTCGAGCGCGATCGACGCGAGCTCGTCGAGCGACTCGAGCGTGACGATCGTGCTGTCGAAGTCCAGGACGAGGTGGGCGCTCATGGGGCAGATTCAGCCAATGGCTGGCTCGGCGTCACCGACGATCGGCGCGCGTGCAGCGTGGCCGCCGGGCTCCGTGACCACCGGCGCACCGCATTCCGGGCACGTGCTGGCGCCAAGCGATCCTGACAGGTCATAGGAGCACCCAAAGCACTGCCTCTGGGAGAGCACGATGCTGAAGCCCAGCCCGCATCGGGCACAGGGATGCACGGAGCCATCCACCGCGATGCGCTGTCGGTGCTTGCAGCGCGGGCAGTCGCACTGGAGGTCCTTCAGGTCCAGCAGGCTCGTGGCCTTGATCGCCCGCGCCATGCGATCGAGCACCGCCGAGATCGCGCCACCGCAGACGATCATCGGAATCATCGCCACCAAGACGCGCTCCGCAAGGTCGCCGCGCCATCCGAGAGCGATGTTGATGAAGAACAGCCCACCTTCCATGAGCACCAGACCCACCGTGACCAGATGGAGCACGCGCGCCCAGCGGCCGCCTCGCGCGTGACGGAAGACTCGACCCATGCCGATCGCCAGGGCAATCGTGGCGAGCAGCACGGCCGCGGCACCCTGTCGCTCCATGGAGGTGCGTTCCGGCTCGGTCAGGTTCCACGGCTGCTGCAGGCCGTTGGCGATGCCCAGCCAGATCACGAGCGCGATGCCCAGGAGCGACAGCCCAGCGACCTGCCACGCCGTCGCGCCGCGCTCCCGCGGCTCGCCGAAACAAACCATGAAGGCGATGGGCGACGCGATCATGAACTGCCATCCACGCAGGCCAAAGTCCGCGATCACCGGGGCCACGCTCCACGCTGCAGCGAACCACGCGAGCAAGGCTGCCATCTGCAGCCCGAACGCGACCCATGCCCCGCGCACGGCCAGAGGAAACGCCAGAGCTCGCATCGACAGTGCCCCGGCGACGGTGGCGCCCAAACACGCGGCACCCGAGCCCATGCAGCCCTCGAAGACCGTCCCGATCGGCAGCCAGACCGCAGCGCAGAACCATGCCGCCGATGCTCCGCTGCCGATCACGATGGCCAGGACGACCGGTGTGATGCTGGCATCGCCGCCGCGCGTCGCGAGTGCCCAGATCCCGCTCATGACCGTGAGGATCATGGCTGTGCCGGCGAGCCGCCAGGCTTCGTCGCTCTCCATGAAGAGCCCCAGCAGCGTGCCGCCCAACGACGCAGCGAGCGAGAGGGAGAGCACCGCCAGAGTCAGCGCGCGGAAGTTCACGCAGGGATCGTAAGGCTGGCAGCACAAGTGCGGAACACGCCGCGCGCTGGGTCGCCGAGATCAATCGGATGGCTGCACGCGGTTCGATGCCGAACGGACACAAGCCGGAGCATCTGACCACGATGCGCAAAGCCGCCGACCGGAATCGAACCGGCAACCTCCAGATTACAAATCAGGTGCTCTGCCAGTTGAGCTACGGCGGCGGAGGTCCGCCAAAGTCTAACGAGCCGCGGCGCGATGCCGCTTGATCGCGATCGCCAGCAGGCTGACGTCGGCAGGATTGATGCCCGCCAGCCGACCTGCCTGCCCCAACGTGGCCGGACGGAACTTGCGCAGCACCTCGACCGCCTCGCCGCGCAGGCCTGTCACGCCTGCAGGATCCAGATCCATCGGCACGCTCACACGCTCGTGATCCTGGGCGCGTCGGATGTCGCTGTGCATGCGCGTGATGTACCCCTCGTAGCGCACCTCGGTCATGGCCTTCGCGGCCAGCGCCACATCATCGATGCCCAGCGCCAGCGCGAAGGCCTCGTCCGTGGTTGCGGGATCGAGCGCGATGGGCCGCAACGACCTGCCCGATGCAGTCTTGGGGTCGAGTCGCGCGCGCAGTGCGGTGAGTGCTGCCTGAGCGGCCTCAAAGGCGTTCCACTGCGCCGATCCGATCAATCCCCACGACCGGGCCTCGCGCGTCAGACGATCGGCCGCATTGTCGGCCCGCAGCAGCAATCGATGCTCGGCGCGGCTCGTGAACATGCGGTACGGCTCACGCGGGACCTTCGTCACGAGGTCGTCCATCATCACGCCGATGTACGCCTGCTCGCGGCCGAGCCGCACGGCATCTGCCCCGCGCACGCGCCGCGCAGCGTTGAGGCCGGCGAGCAAGCCCTGCGCACCCGCCTCCTCGTAGCCGCTGGTGCCATTGATCTGCCCAGCCAGGAACAGGCCCCGCACGAGCTTGGTCTCGCCGGTCGCATCGATCTGGTGCGGCCAGACCATGTCGTACTCGACGGCGTAGCCGAACTTCAGGATCGTCGCCCGCTCGCACCCTGCCAGCCCACGCACGATCCGCTCCTGCACCTCGGCCGGCAGGCTTGTGCTCAGTCCGTTGCAGTAGACCTCATTGGTGTGCAGGCTCTCGGGCTCGAGGAAGACGTGATGGCTGTCGCGATCGGCGAATCGCACCACCTTGTCCTCCAGACTCGGGCAATAGCGAGGCCCGCACTCCGCCTCGACCTCACCGGCGTACATGGGCGCCAGGTGGAGATTGTCGCGGATCAACTGGTGCATCCACGGCGTCGTCTGGGTGGCGCGGCACTCAACTTGCCGGAGCGCAGGGAATCGCGCGCGGTCGGTCGTCTCGCTGAAGGGCTCGGGGCGGGCATCGCCAAGCTGCGGCGGCAGGGATTCCCAAGCGATCGATCCACGCGCCAGGCGCGGCGGCGTTCCGGTCTTGAGTCGGCCGAGCTCGAAGCCGAGCGCACGCAAGGTGGCACTGACCGGCACGGCAGCACCCTCGCCGATGCGACCGCCAACGACCTTTTCCTGGCCGGTGTGCATGAGGGCACGCATGAACGTGCCGGTCGTGAGCACGCAGGCCCCGCAACGAAGCGTGGTCGGGCCGTGAGCTCGCGCACCGCGACCGGCTCCTTCACCATACGGCGCGCGCGCGAGTCGGTCGCCCGCGGCGTTGGCTTCGATCGCCGCCTGATCAGCATCGACCGTGCACGCTCCCGGCGCAAGCGCCGCCCCGGCGATGGCACCATCCACGACCTCGAAGGCATCGACCGTTCCCTCGATCACGCTGATCTCGGGATCACACGACACCAACCGCTGCACCTCGGCCGCGTACGCATGCTTGTCGCACTGCGCGCGCGGCCCGCGCACCGCCGCGCCCTTCGAAGTGTTCAGCATCTTGAACATGATGCCGGTGGCATCGGTCGCACGACCCATGAGCCCACCGAGCGCATCGATCTCGCGCACCATCTGGCCCTTGGCCAGGCCACCGATCGCCGGATTGCAGCTCATCGCACCGATGCGCGAGGCATCCATCGTGACGAGCGCGACCCGACCGCCTCCATGCGTGCGCAGCACCATGGCCGCGGCATGCGCTGCCTCGGTGCCCGCATGGCCACCACCGATCACGACGACATCGAACACCAGGTCCACGGAGCAAGGATAGTCCGGCCATCCCGTGGTTCCTGCACCGCTAGCATTCCGCGCCATGTTCCAGTCCATCGCCGTGCGTCAGGTCCGTTCGCCGCTTCAGGTCACGTTCGTCTTCAGCGACGATCGCACGCCTCCATCGAAGGAGGCGTCGGTCGCAGCAAGCGTGGGTGCAGCGTTCGCCAGCCCGGGGTTCCGCGCCGATGCCGGCGAGTGCCTGCTGGTGGGCCACGCGAGCCTGGTCGTGGGCCTCGGCGCCAAGAAGGACCTGACCGCCTCGGGAGTGCGCACGATCGGAGCCAGGCTCGCCAAGTGGCTCGACCGAGCCGCTCCCGCGGCCATCGCGCTGCACGCCCCCGTGCTGGTGCAGGGGCATGCCACCTCGCTCGCCGAGGGCATCGCGATCGCGCAGTGGCGCTTCGATGACCTCGATGGCGCGGCCACGCGCAAGGAGCCACGCCGTGCTGCGCTCGCCATCTGGTCGGACGCAGCCAAGACCCGCGAGGCGCTCGAGCGCGGACTCGTCGTGGCCGATGCCGTGAATGCAGCGCGCCGATTCGGCGCCACGCCGCCGAACATCTGCAACCCCCAATGGGTCGATGCGCAGGCGCGCGCGCTCGCCCGCAAGGCTGGCCTCAAGCACAGCGTGATCGACTTCCGCCAGGCCCAGAAGCTCGGCATGGGCGGACTCGTCAACGTGGGCAAGGGCTCGGCCGCCAAGCCCTGCATCACCGTGCTCGAGCATGCACCCCGCCGGCTCTCCGGCCGCGCGCGCGGCAAGCACCTCGTCCTCATCGGCAAGACCCTGACCTACGACACCGGCGGCTACAGCCTCAAGGTCAACAACGGCATGAAGGGCATGAAGTACGACAAGATGGGCGGCGCCGCCGTGCTCGGCGCGATGCAGGCCATCGCAGCGCTCGACCTGCCCGTGCGCGTGACCGCGGTGCTCGGCGCCGCGGAGAACATGGTCAACGGCGAGTCCTACCGCCCCGACGACATCATCACGATGCACAACGGCGTGACCGTCGAAGTCACCAACACCGATGCCGAAGGGCGCCTGGTGCTCGCCGATGCCATGAGTTGGGCGTGCCGCACGCTCAAGCCGACGCACCTCGTCGATCTGGCCACCCTCACCGGTGGCGTGGTCACGGCGCTCGGCCACTTCAGCGCGGGCCTCTTCTGCAACGACCCATCGCTGCGCGCGGGCCTCGAGCAGAGTGCGGCCGCGACGGGCGAAAGGGTGTGGGCCCTGCCGCTCTGGCCCGAGCACCGCGACTACATGCGCGGCCAGCACGCCGACCTCATCAACAGCAATCCCTCGCGGATGGCGCACCCGATCCAAGGCGCAGCGTTCCTTTCGTTCTTCGTGGACGAAGCCCTGCCCTGGGCGCACCTCGACATCGCCGGCGTGGCCAACAGCGATGCAGCGACGGATCTCTGCGCGGCCGGCCCGACCGGCTGGGGCGTGCGCCTGCTCGTCGACTGGGTCCGCGGACAGGCGTGATCGCACCGCGTGCGCGCCGCGCGCGCGGCGTCCTGAACCGTCAGGGCTCGGAACCTGCGGGGTGCCGCCTCGTCAGGCGTCGGGCTTCAGATGGCTCATGAGTTCGAGCACCTGCTGCGCCAGCGCGGGCGTGCCGCAGTAGATCGTGAGCTCGCCCGGCGGGAGCACTTCCATCACGAGCGACGTGCCCGTGGTCGCGATGCCGACGCCGTGGGCCTGCTCCGAACCTGAGTCCAGCACGCACTGCACGAGTGCGCGCAGCACATGGTGGTCGCCCTGCTCGAACACGATCGGATCACGACGATTGAGTTCGACGCTCGCGCTGCCGTCGATCGCTGCCCACTGCTCGTGCTTGGCCATGGGTTCGCTGACCGCGTCGAACACCTGCTTCCACTTGCCCACCGGGAAGACGAGCACTTCCTGCAGGTGCAGCTTGTGGGCGATCGCCTCCACGAACTCAGCCATGCGCGCACGCGACATGCGCTTGATGTCGACCGGAAGGCTCGCCGCGCGCGGGTGATCCTTGGCTGCGATGTCGATGACCGGTGCGCCTTCCTCGAGCGCGACGCGGAACACGGCCGGGCCGTCCCCGGACTCGATGACGCCACGGGGTGCGAGTTGTTTCCACGCCAAGTCGAAGTCGACGAAGTCCACGCGGTGGTTCCCTTCTGGGCGCGTCCAGTCTAGAGGGCGGCTGCAGCATCGTCGACGCGGGACTACATTCATTCGCGTGAAGACGATCCTGTTCGTGTGCACCGGCAACACCTGCCGCTCGCCGATGGCTGAGGCCATCGCGCGACATGCCGCGGTCCAGGGCCGGCTGCCGAGCGGCTCGGCACTGTTCGTGGGCAGCGCCGGGGTCGGTGCGTGGGATGGGCAGCCCCCGACCCCTGAGGCCGTCCGCGCCCTGCGCAGCATGGGCATCGATCATGCCGGCCGCAGCAAGCCCCTCAGCCGCGAGATGATCGAGAAGGCCGACCTGATCCTCTGCATGACCCGCGGGCACGTCGAGGCCGCCCGGCGACTGGTCGTCGATCGCCCCGCGCTCAAGGATCGGATCCAGCTCCTCGATCCAGCCGGCGATGTGGACGACCCCATCGGCATGGGCCAGGAGGCCTACGACGATCTGGCCCGCCATTTCGCGGAGTTGATCCCCAGCCGGATCTCTGCCATGCTCCCGTCATGAGGATCTCGCTCGGCTCGGACCACCGCGGTGTCTCGCTCGTCCAGTCCTTCGTCGCGCAACTGCGTGGCGCGGGCCATGACCCCGTGGTGCTTGGCGAGTGCAGTGGCGCTTCGTGCGACTACCCCGACATCGCCTGGCTCGTGGCCAATTCGGTCGCCCACGGTGAGTCCGATCGCGGCATCCTCGTCTGCGGCACGGGCATCGGCATGTGCATCGCCGCGAACAAGGTCGATGGGATCCGCGCCGCACTCGCCAGCGATGAACTCGCCGCGCAACTCTCCCGCAGCCACAACGACGCGAACGTGCTCTGCCTGTCAGCCGACCTGATCGGGCCGATCCTGGCCAAGCGCATCCTGGATGTGTGGATGTCGACGTCCTTCGAGGGTGGTCGGCATGAGCGCCGCCTCGCCAAGATCACGCGCATCGAGCACGGGCAGAATCCGTCGACCTGATCAGGCCTGCACGGGCTCAGGCTCGTGGACCACGGGCTTGATCCATGCGCCTTGGGCATCGTGGCGGGCATCGCATGCGCCGCATCGGATCTCCCCGGCACCCGCCACGACCGCTGACAGCGCCGCAGCGCCGCACTCGGGACACAGCCCCTTCGCCAGCCGTGCACGGTTCCATCGCCGTTCGATCGTCCGCAGCGCGAACCCGAGCACGTTGAAGAAGATCAGCCCGAAGATCGAGATGAACAGCAGTGCCAACGTGGCCGGCGGGAAGATGAAGATGAACAGGAAGGCGATGCCGAAGGCGACGAGATAGATCCCAAAGACGGCGTAGCCGTACGCGCGGTTGAAGTGGCGCAAAAGTTTCAGGATCATGATCGGAGTCTAGGCCGATGCGCCGCTGATTCCCCGCCGACACCACAGGTCGTGGTGGCGGGCCATCGTTACACTACGACTGGCCGGGGTTCGCCCGGCGTTATCGATCCACCGATCCAGCGAGGAAGACCATGAAGATCGTCTGCGACCGCGCCGCCCTGCTCGATGCCTTGGCCATGGCCGCCAGCGTCGTGCCGAACCGCAGCCCCGCGCCCGTCATGCTCTGCCTCAAGCTCACCGCCGCCGACGGCGTGCTGTCGATCCAGGCGACCGACGGCGAGCTCGGCCTGACGGTCCACGTCTCAAGCGTGCAGGTGGATGAACCCGGCGAGGCGCTCCTGCCCGCCGACAAGCTCACGCAGATCACGCGCGCATGCGACGACAGCACACTGTCGATCTCGACCGAACGCAACGTGACCACCATCAAGGGCCAGCACGCCACCTTCAGGGTCTTCGGCTACGAGCCGCGCGAGTTCCCCGGCGTGCGCGATGCGAAGGACGCGGGCACCGAGTTCGAGGTGGCTGCCGGCACGCTGCGCCGCCTCATCCATCGCACGGCCTTCGCCACGAGCGTCGACAACTCGCGCTACGCGATCGCCGGAACGCTGCTTGAACGCAAGGGTCGCAAGCTACGCATGGTCGCCACCGATGGCCGCCGTCTTGCCGTGGCCCGCGGCGACTGCAGCGCGCCCGCCGATGGCGACTCGACCTGCATCGTGCCGGCCAAGAGCCTGTCGGTCCTGAACCGGCTGCTCGATGATCCCGATGCCTCCGTCATCGTCAGCCGCGACCGCAATCGGCTCTCGATCCAGGTCGGCGAGGCCGCCACGCTGGTCTCGAGCCTCGTGGAAGGCACCTTCCCGCCGTTCGAGGACGTGATTCCGAAGGATCACGACAAGCGCGCCACCTTCGACACGGGCGAGTTCGCCGCGGCGATCCGCCGCGCCGCCCTGCTCACGAGCGAGGAAAGCAAGGGCGTGCGGTTGGCCTTCGGCCCCGGCATGCTCCGCCTGTCGAGCCGTGTCCCTGAGATGGGCGAGGCCGACATCGAACTGCCGATCGCCAAGTATGAGGGCGACCCGATCGAGATTGGCTTCAACCCCGTCTTCATCACGGATGTGCTCAAGATCGCCGACGTTCCCGAGGTGATCGTTGAGCTCAAGAGCCCCAACAAGCCCGGCGTGGTCCGCCTTGGCCAGGACTTCGTCTACGTGGTCATGCCCGTCAACGTGGGCTGACGCGTGGGCGCGGGCACGTCCGCGGCACCACGGGGTGCGGCGCGGCGCCCTCGCGAATCGCTCCATGAACGACAGCGGGGTGCGCCAATCGGCGCACCCCGCGTTGCTTTCGAAGCAGTCGTGTCCAGCTGCCGACCCCAACTGAGCCGGGTCGCCAGCCGGGCGTGATCACTTGCGGGCGTACTTGACGCTGCAGCCGTAGGGCTTGGTGGTCGCAGGCTCGACCGTCTTGCCTTCCTTGAGCGCCTTCACCGCGTCAACCACGTAGTTCTTGGAGCCCTTGTCATCGATCGCGCCGTCGTAGGCGAGCTTGCCATCCTTGCCGATGACGAAGCAGTGCGGCGTGGTCTTCGCGCCGTAGGCGTGACCGACCTTGCCGTCGCCGTCGATCAGCGCCGGGGCCTCGATCTTGTTCTTGGCGAGGTAGTCGGCGCTCGACTTGGGATCGTTCGCGGTGGCAGCCGTGCTGTTGATGAAGAGGAACACCACGTCCGCGTCCATCTCCTTGCAGCTCTTCATCATCGAGCCGACCTTGCCCTCTTCGCAGACTTCGCGGCAGACCGGGCAGCCGGGGTTCATCCACTCGAGCACCACGACCTTGCCCTTGTAGTCGGCGAGCTTGTACTCCTTGCCGTCGGCACCCTTGAGGGTGAAGTC
>JAGWXC010000056.1 GCA_018970045.1 Planctomycetota bacterium
GCGGAGCAGGAGTCGGGGCGCCAGGCGGGCATCGTGGCGGTCGGCCTTCAGGCCATGGAGACGCTCAAGGCCTCGGGACGCGAGAGCGACTTCCTCGCGCGCGTGATGGGCGCCCAGGCCCGCGCGCGCCGCAGCCGGCAGGACCTTGAGCATCGCGGGCTGGCGGTCGAATCGATCCCGCCCTACCTCGAGTCCCTCTTGTCGCAGGCGATCGTGCTGGCCTTCGGTGCAGCACTGGTCATGCAGGGCGAACTCACGCTGGGCGGGCTGCTGGCGTTCCAGACGATCCTCTACTTTTTCATGGGTCCGGTCGTTGACCTTGCCGGATTCGCGCAGGAATTCCAGTCCGTCCATGCTGACCTGTCTCGGCTCGACGATGTGCAGCGCCATCCCACCGATCCGCTCGCGGCCCCGACCACCGAGGCGGGCGCGTCACGCATCGAGGGCTGCGTCGAGCTCCGCGAGGTGACCTTCGGCTATGCCGAAAGCCAGCCGCCGCTGCTCGAGGCGTTCAGCCTGCGCGCCGAGCCCGGCCGCCGCATCGCACTCGTCGGCGGCACCGGCAGCGGCAAGAGCACCGTGGCCAAGCTCGTGACGGGGCTCTATCGCCCGTGGTCAGGCAGCGTGGAGCTCGACGGTCGGGGCCTCGCCGAGTGGCCTCGCATCGAGCGCACCGGCGGCGTGGCGATGGTCGCGCAGCAGCCGCAGCTCTTCGAGGGCTCGCTGCGCGAGAACCTCACGCTGTGGGATGCGGATCTTCCCGAATCCTGGCTGTACGAAGCGCTCGAAGATGCGGCGAGCGCCGATCTGCTCCTTCGCCGTGGCGGGCTGGGCCAGCGCGTCGAGGAAGGCGGCTCGAACTTCTCCGGCGGCGAGGCACAGCGCATCGAGATCGCGCGCGCGCTGGCGAGGCGCCCGAGTGTGATCGTGCTTGACGAAGCCACGAGCGCCCTCGATGCCGAGACGGAGTTCCGCATCGACCGCGCCCTGCGACGTCGCGGGTGCACGTGCATCATCGTGGCGCACCGCCTGTCCACCGTGCGCGATGCCGACGAGATCATCGTGCTCGACCGCGGCACGGTCGCCGAGCGTGGCACGCATCAGGACCTCATGGATGCGGGCGGTGCCTACGCGGCGCTGGTCCAGGGAGGCAGCCTGTGATCCACCTCGTCGAGCACGCGATCTCGCTCGGTGCTTCGGCGGCGCGGGCCGACCGGCGGGAGCCGATCGAACTCTCAAGCCTCGAAGGAGGGCTCGTCGTCGAGGTCGAATGCGACCTCTTCGCGGTGCACGCCAGCGGAGGGAGGCGGCACCCGCTTGGTGTCGTGCCGTCGGGCGCGCTGCTTCGGGCCGTGCCTGCGTGCCGCGGTGCTCGCGTGATCGCCGTCCCGAGCGGCGACGGCGCCATGGCGCGAGTCGATGCGGACCTGCTGGCCCGTTCCGCCAAGGATCGTGAGCTGCGACTCGCCCTCCACACGTGGGAGAACACGCTGGCGCTCATCATCGGTGCGCCCGATGCAACGGACCTTGCCGCCGCGCTGGCCGAGCATGCTGCGAGCCGCATCGAGCGTGACACCAAGCGGCTCGACTCGCTGCGCGGCACGCGGGTCGAGCGCACCAAGCAGGTCGGTGGGCGCTTCCGCGGCATGCTGGGGTCGCTCTTCGCGACGCCCAACGAGATCCTTGCGGTCGATCCCAACTCGCCCGCCGAGCTGCGTGCCTGTCGCCACGTGGCGATCCTCGCGGGCGTCCCGGTGGAACGCATTCCCCGGCGCTTGCAGGAGTCGACGGACCGACCTCCGCAGCACGTCTTCGCCATGCTGGCAGGGTGCGGCGTTCGCGATGTGGTCCTCGAGGGCCGCTGGTGGGAGCTTGACCACGGGCCGATCCTTGCCTTCTCGACCGAGGGCGATCCCATGGCGCTCTACCCGGTGGCCGGTGGAACGATGGCGCAGCGGTATGTGCAGGGCCGCGGCATGCCCGCCGCGATGGTCGACGAGGCCGCCGCGCGCACGATCCGTCCGATCGCGTCGGTCTTCCTTCCAGCCTTGCCGGACGACGTCCGTGATGTGCGCGGTCTCGTGCGCTTCATGCTCGCCGGGAGCGTGCGTGACCTCGTCTGGGCTGCGGGGGCTGCCGGGCTGGCCAGCCTGATTGGCCTCATCGTGCCCTACGCCACGGGGCTGCTCGTCGAGCACACGATCCCCAGCGATGACTTCCGAGGGCTCCTGTTCGTCGCGGCGATGCTCGTCGCTGCGCTCTCCGCCTCGGCGGTGGCGCAGTACGTGAGCCGGCTCTACTTGCTGCGCACGGAGGGGCGCGCCGGCCAGCGGGCGATCGGTGCCGTGGTGCATCGCTTGCTCGCGCTGCCGGCACCGTTCTTCAAGCGCTTCAACGCGGGCGACCTTGCGGATCGCCTGGGCTGCCTCGATGACCTGCAGTCGGCGCTCACCCAAGCGGCGATCGGCGGCGTGATCGGCGGGACCTTCGCGGTCGGCTACCTCGTCCTCATGGTGCTCATGGAGCCATCGGCCGCGTTGGTGGCCGCCATGGTCATGCTGGCCATGCTGCTCTTCACGGTCCTCGTCGTGCGCTCCCAGGCGCGCCTGAGTGCCGACAGTGCCGATCGCTCGGGCAAGCTCTCGGGATTCGCCCTGCAGCTCTTCGGCGGCATCGACACGCTGCGCACGGCCGGCGGCGAGGAAGCGGCGCTCATGCAGTGGCTGCAGCGCTTCCGTCGCCAGCAGCGCACCGAACTCGATGCGAGCAAGCGCGGGGCGGCGTTGCGGGTCGTGGCCACCTGCGTGCCGCTGGGCGCCATCGCACTGCTCTGGCCGATCTTCGCCGCGAGCGGTTCGTCGCTCGGCGAGTACATGGCCTTCAACGCAGCCTTCGTGGCGGCGATCTTCGGCGTGATCCAGCTCGGCGAGTCGCTTGGTGACGTTGCGACGGTCCTGCCGCACCTGCAGCGCCTCGAGCCAATTCTCCAGGAGGAGCCCGAGCGACTCGAATCGGCCCTGCAGCCGGGCCAGTTGCGCGGCAACCTCGCGCTCTCGAACGTCCGCTTCGGCTACCCGGGCTCGGCGGACGAAGTGCTCAAGGGCGTCTCGATCGAGATCCCCGCGGGAGCGTCGGTGGCGATCGTGGGGGCATCAGGCAGCGGCAAGAGCACGATCATCCGGCTCTTGCTCGGACTGGAGCGCCCCAGCGCAGGCCGCGTGCTGATCGATGGGCAGGATCTCACTCGTCTTGATCCTGTGGCGGTGCGCCGCCAGATGGGCGTCGTCATGCAGAAGGGGCAGGTCATCCCCGGCACCGTTGCCGAGAACATCCTCGGCTCCACCGTGCTCACGCTCGACGATGCGTGGGATGCGGCGGAGCAGGCGGGCCTCGCCGAGGACATCGAGGCCATGCCGATGGGCATGCACACCTACATCAATCCCTCGACGCTCTCGGGCGGCCAGCAGCAGAAGGTGCTCTTGGCGAGGGCGCTCTTGGGACAACCGCGCGTGGTGGTTCTGGACGAGGCCACCAGCGCGCTGGATGAGCAGTCGCAGGCCACGGTCGTCGAGAGCATGGAGCGGCTCGAGGTCACGCGCATCGCCGTGGCGCACCGGGTGAGCACCATTCGCACGTGCGACCGGATCTACGTCATCGAGCGTGGGCTCGTGGCACAGCAGGGCACCTTCGATGAGTTGCTCGCGCAACCCGGCACCTTCCGGCGGTTGGTCGAACGACAACTCGCTGAGCTTGAACCGGTCGAGGATGCCGACTCGGCCGGGGCATCGGGGCGCGACGACGAGAGCGACTCCGACGAGGCCGGCTGACGCCGCACGGCGAACCCTGATACCCCATGATCAGAGGGAGGGGCACTCACGTTGGGTGACCGCGCGGCGTGTCGGATTGCCCACCGCAGGTCGCTCCCTTGGGAGCTCCCAAAACGCCACGCGGCGCACGCCCTGATGGACCTGCGCCGCGAGGTGACGATCGATCCGTGATGGCAGGGTGCCCGCAGACGATCGAAGCCGTGGTGGCTCGATCCCGAGGGGGCCCAGCAATCCCGGGTCTCAGCGACCGCGGGTCGACTTGCGCGGGCCGGTCCGGCCGACCGAACTGGTGCTCGTCGAGCGGCTCTTGGCGCCGCCGGCGACCTTCTTCATGTCGTCCGCCGACAGCTTCTTGGGCTTCTTCGCTTCAGCCATGGTCATGTCCTTTCACGAGGTCCAACGGAACCACGGCCCCCTTGGCCGTGCGACACAGGAGTATTCCATCGAGGATCGTGACGTGCAAGCGGGCGATCGGTCCCGGTCGCCGATTCCTTGCAGATTCCCGGCCGTTGGTCTTGTCCGCCGCGACCGACAGCCGACAATCATGCAGGCATGCTGCTCCCGCTCGCCATCAGCGCCACGATCTTCGCCCAGGCCGCCAAGCCCCAGGCGATCACGCCTGAGCAGCTCATGTTCTTCGAGAGCACCATTCGTCCGATCCTGGTCGACCAGTGCTACGGCTGCCACAGCGCGCAGTCCGGGCGCTCACGCGGCGGCTACCTGATCGACACGCGCGACGCCGCGCGCAGGGGCGGTGGTTCCGGTCCCGGCATCGTGCCCGGGAAGCCGGACGAGAGCCTCCTCATCCAGGCCATTCGCTACCACGACGATGATCTGCAGATGCCCCCCAAGGGCAAGCTGAGCGACGACCAGATCAAGGCGCTCGAGCGCTGGGTGGCGATGGGCGCGCCGGATCCGCGCGAGTCAGCGACCGCCAAACCGGCAGCAGGCGGCGATGGTGCAGCGGTCGAGTTGCCCGCGGGTGAACTCAGCAAGGAAGACATCGAGAAGGGGCGTGCATGGTGGGCGTACGTCGCACCGAAGCCGCAGCAGGCACCGGTCGTCAAGAACGCCGCGTGGCCGAGCGATGACATCGATCGCTTCGTGCTGGCCAGCATGGAGTCGAAGGGCCTCACGCCGGTGAAGGATGCCGCCGCAGTCGATCTGGTCCGGCGCGTGACCTTCGATCTGACCGGACTGCCGCCCACGCCAAACGAGGTTGCCGCGTTCCTGCGCGACAAGCAGCCGGGTGCGTACGAGCGCTTGGTCGATCGGCTGCTGGGCACTCGCGCGTTCGCCGAGCATTGGGGTCGCCACTGGCTCGATGTGGCTCGCTATGCCGAGAGCAGCGGGCGCGAGGGCAACTCCGTCTATCCGTACGCCTGGCGCTACCGCGACTGGGTCATCGATGCGTTCGAGAAGAACCTTCCGTACGACGAGTTCCTGCGGCAGCAGCTTGCGGGCGATTTGCTGCCGGTGGCGGGGCCCGATGACCACGCGGCCAAGACGATCGCGACGGGGTTCCTGGCGGTCGGCAGCAAGGCCCAGCGCACGCGGAGCAAGGAGCAGTTCGCGATGGATCTTGCCGATGAGCAGATCGATGCCTTCAGCCAGGCCATGCTCGGCACGACGATCGCGTGCGCGCGCTGCCACGATCACAAGTTCGATCCGATCACACAGCGCGACTACTACGCACTCGCGGGGATCTTCCTGAGCACCGAAACCTACTACGGCACCTCGCGCAGTCAGGGCAATCAGCAGGCATCGCAGCTCATCGAACTGCCGTCGGCCGCCAACGTGCCCAATGGTCCCACGGTGACTGCGCAGCAGCGTGTGGTGTACGAACGCATTCAAGCGCAGCTTGAGCAGAATGCGTCGCGCCAGACGGGCAATCAAAAGGTCCTTGCTCAACAGGCCGTCGAGGGAATGGCGGCGCTGCGTGCTCGTTTCGATGAAGATGGTCGCGCGACGGCTGCGAATCGCCTGGCCATGGGGGTGCGCGAGCGCGTGGAGGATGTGGATGCTCGGATCCTGGCGCGCGGCGAACTCGACAAGGCCGGTCCGAGCGTGCCACGTGGCTTCCCCGAGGTGTTGACAGCCGGCGGCGCGGCGCCGATCGGGCTCGGCAGCGGCCGGCTGCAACTGGCGAATTGGGTCGCTGCCACGTCGAACCCGCTCACGGCGCGAGTGTTCGTGAACCGTGCGTGGGCGTGGATCTTCGGCGTCGGCATCGTGCCCACGCCCGACAACTTCGGCACCAGCGGCGTGGCGCCCACGCACCCCGAACTGCTCGACCGTCTCGCCAGCGATTTCATGGCCAGTGACTGGAATGTCAAGGCGCTCGTGCGCCGCTTGGTGCTCACGCACACGTACCGCCTGGCCAGCGTGAACGACCGCGCCAACGCCGCGATCGATCCCGACGTGACGTGGCTCTGGCGTGCTCGCGACCGGCGGCTGCCTGCAGAGTCGATCCGCGATGCCATGCTCGCCTGCGCCGGTGCGATCGGCGAGCCGCCGGTAGGCAGCGCAGTGGGGAGCTTCGAGGGCGGCTTCGGGCAACGTCAAGAGCAGCTAGCGCAAGTGCTGCTGCGCGACATCGATGCGCGCAGCATCTACCTGCCGGTCGTGCGCGACTTCCAGAACGAGGCGCTCGATGCCTTCGACTTCGCGGATCCCTCGTTCGTGACCGGCGACCGCGACGAGACGACGGTCGCCACGCAGGCGCTCTACCTGATGAACGACGAGCGCGTGATCGAACTGGCCATGCGCATGGCGCGTCGGCTCATACGGATGGATGCCACGGACAAACAGCGCATCACCTTCGCGTTCCAGCTGGCCTTCGGCCGCGAGCCTTCCGCCGCTGAGGAACGAGCGGTCATCGCCTTCCTGCGCGAGTTCCATGCCGGTGATGCGGGTGCGCCGGGCGGTGCCGCGAGCGTTCGCGACCGCATTCGACAGCGGGTGCAGTCGCAGACCGGCACCGGCCTTCCACCTGACATGCTCAACGCCTCGGCGGAGGAGCGCGCTTGGACCGCGTTCTGCCAGGCGCTCTTCCAGACCGCCGAGTTCCGCTACCTCGACTGATCCACCCGAACCACCTGGACGATGGCTCGACGCGATCCCAATCCACCCAGCTGCACCCGCCACCCACGACACACGCACCCCAGCGACACCCGCCCCCGATGACCCAAGGAGTTCCGATGGACTGCAACCACCCAAGCGACTGGATCCCGCCCACGAGCCTTGGCTTCAGCCGGCGCAACATGCTCGGCACGCTCTCCTGCGGCTTTGGGCTCATGGCGTTCGCGGGCCTGGCCGGCGCAAGCGCACTGCGACTCGACGACGAGGGCGCTGCACGGCGCATCGCCTCGGGCACGCACCACACGCCGCGGGCCAAGCGGGTGATCTTCCTCTCGATGGCGGGCGGGCCGAGCCACGTCGACACCTTCGACTACAAGCCCGAACTCTCGGCAGCCGATGGCACGAGCCTCGGGCAGGGGATCCGACGCGGTGCCAAGCTCCTCAGGAGCCCCTGGGACTTCAAGGCGCATGGCAAGAGCGGGCTCTACATCTCGTCGCTCTTCCCCGCGGTGGCCCAGCACGCCGATGAACTCTGCCTGCTGCGCAGCATGAAGACCGACGTTCCCGCGCACCCGCAGGCCCAGCTCAAGATGCACACGGGCTCGTTCCAGTTCGTGCGTCCGAGCATGGGCTCGTGGCTGCTCTACGGGCTTGGCAGCGGCAACGACAGCCTGCCTGGCTTCATCACGATCAACCCGCAGGGCGGCGCGCAGACCTACGGCTGCGGCTTCCTCCCCGCGCCCACCCAGGGCACGCCGATCCGCATGCAGGGCGGAGGTCGCGCGATGATGTCGGGTGCAGGTGCGGGGCAGGGCGCGCTGCCCAACATCAGCAATCCGCTACTCACGCGCGAAGCCCAGCGCGAGCAGCTCGATCTGGTCCAGAGGCTCAACAAGGAGCGTCTCAAGCGCGATCCGCGCAGCGACCAGATCGAGGGCGTGATCGAGAGCTACGAGCTGGCGTTCCGCATGCAGATGGAAGTGCCCGACGTGCTCGACGTCTCCGACGAGGATCCGAAGACGCTGGCGCTCTACGGCATCGGCGAGCAGGAGACGGATGGATTCGGCAAGCAATGCCTGATGGCGCGCCGCCTCTCGGAGGCCGGCGTGCGCTTCGTCGAGGTCACCGCCGGCGGCTGGGACACCCACCGCAACATGAAGGCCGACCTCGAGAAGAAGTGCGGCGAGATCGATCGCCCGATCGCCGGCCTGCTGTCGGACCTCAAGCGCCGCGGCATGCTGAAGGACACGCTCGTGATCTGGGGCGGCGAGTTCGGTCGCACGCCGTATGCGCAGGGCGATGACGGCCGCGATCACAACAACAAGGGCTTCACGATGTGGATGGCCGGCGGCGGCGTGAAGGGCGGCTTCTCGTACGGCTCGACCGATCCCACCGGTGCCGAGGCCGTCGAGAACCCCATGGACATCCACGACTGGCACGCCACGATCCTCTGGCTCATGGGCTTCGATCACGAGCGCCTCACCTACAACCACGCCGGCCGCGACTTCCGCCTCACTGATGTGAAGGGGAACGTGCACACCGGCATCATGGCCTGACCGCGCGGGGAGTTCTGCGGCCGTCGCTCCGTTGGGGCGCCGGCGGATCGTGGCGCTGCGTGAGTTGCGCGTTCTGCGGCCGTCGCTCCGTTGGGGCGCCGGCATGCCTCGTTCGCTCAGACAGTCCTCGCCTGCTCAGAAACTGGCGCGGAAGTCAACCTGTGGTCACTGACTGGCACTGCGCGCCAGCTTTCCTCGCAGGCTGCGGAACTCGCTTGGCGAGGCATGCCGCGCCCCTTCCGCGACGGCCGCAGGCGATTTCCCCGTCATACTCACCGGGAACAACCAAGCCCGCAACGGAACGCATGCGCTCGTCCGGAGCGACCGCGCGGTCCTTCGCCGCGCGGCCTGGGGAGTCGCGAAGGCGGTACGAACATCGACCCTTGATGGCGGGTGCCAGCCCCGCCGAGCGACGGACGAGGAGCGCGCGCGGAGCCGGGTGGAGCGCGCGCGTCCGCGCGGCAAGGACCCAAGGGAGCGGGAGGACGAGCGCGAGCTCACGCGACGGATGAACGTGGATTCGCCGCGCGTCCGCGCAGCCGGAACCCGAGGGAGCGGGAGGACGAGCGCAAGGATCGCGGCGGCGCGTCCGCGCAGCCGGGCCCCGAGGGAGCGGGAGGGCGAGCACCACTCAGGGCGCGGGCGCCGCTGCGGCTTCCGTCGCCACCCACGCGCGCACGCGCGCCTCGAGCAGCGGCAGCGGCAGGGGGCCGGCGCCCAGCACGGCGTCATGGAACCCGCGCACATCGAAGCGATCCTTGAGCGTTGCCTCGGCGTCCTGCCTGAGTCCGCGGATGCACAGCTCGCCGATCTTGTACGCGCATGCCTGGCCCGGCCACGCGATGTAGCGGTCCACCTCGCGGGCGATGTTGAGTTCGCTCAGCGCGGTGTTCGCCTTCATGAAATCGATCGCCTGCTGGCGCTCCCAGCGCAGGTGATGGATGCCCGTGTCCACGACCAGTCGCGTGGCACGCCACATCTCGTAGAGCAGGCGCCCGAAGTCCGCGTAGGGATCGTCGCGGAAGAAGCCCATGTCGATCCCGATGCGCTCGCTGTAGAGCGCCCATCCTTCGACGAACGCCGTGGAATCGATGCCCTTGCGGAAGTGCCGCGTGCCGGTCATCTCCTCGGCCAGCATGATCTGCAGGTGGTGGCCTGGCACCGCTTCATGCAAGGCGAGCGGGATCATCTCGTAGGTGGGCCGCTGGTCGAGCGCGAACGTGTTGGCGTAGAACCACCCCGGCAGACCGCCGGCGATCGAGCCCGGCATGTAGTACGCGGTCGTCTGCTGCGGCGCCATGAATCGTGGGATCTCGCGCACGCCGTACGGGCAGCGCGGCAGGACCTTGAAGTAGCGCGGCAGTTCCGCATCGACGCGCTTGCAGATGTCGCGATAGCCGGAGAGCAGGGCCTCGGCACTGGTGTGGTAGAAGCGCGGATCGCTGCGGAGGAAGGCGATGAAGGCCGCGAAACGAACATCGGGCTCGAGCGCGCCGCGAGCCGGATCGGCTGCCGCCCAGTCGGTGCGTGCGATGACCTCCAGCATCTCCGCCCGGATGCGCGCGACTTCGGACAGGCCAAGGGCGTGCACTTGGGCCGGCGTGAGATCCGTCGTCGTGAAGCGCGAGAGTTCGAACGCGTAGTACGCCGCGCCGTCGGGGGCATCCCAGCAGCCGACGGTCGCACGGCACGCCTTCAGGTACTCCTGCTCGAGGTAGGTGCGAAGCGTGGCCATGGCATCGAGCGCGCGGCTGCGATCACGCTCCCAATCGGCCAGGAGCGGCGCGGCGAAGAGGTCGCCGTAGCGCACCGCGGCTTCCCGCAAGGGTGCACCGGTCGACTGGAGCTTCGTCGCCAGCACCGCATCGAACTGCTGCAGCACGCCCTCCATGCACGCCATCGGCGGCAGGATGCCCCGGCTTCGTCCCTCGCGAAGTCGGGCCTCGATGTCGCTGATCGACTGCGGCACGGCGCTGAAGCGCTTCGAGTAGTTGACGTAGTCCTCGGGACGTTCGAAGGCCACATGGTCGGCGAACTGCGGCACCTCCACCTGCGGGCCGTTGCGAGCGTCGACCGGTGCCAGCCAGCGTGCAAACTCGAACGACCGGATGCCAAGCTCGAGCTCGCGCAGCAGCAAGTCGCGGTCGAGCCGGTCGGCCGCGTCGAGTCGCGTGGCATCGATGGCCAGCAGTTCCTCCCGTACGACCTTCAGGTGCTCGGTGCGCCTCCCGAACCCACGAATGCTCGCGTCCGTGATGCGGTCGGCCGCGGTCGGTCGTCGCCGCGTGATGGCCTGCTCGGGGTACTGATCATCGACCCATCGCTCGTACTCCAGGATGAGGGCATCGAGGGCCTGCTTGGCGGCAACAGCGGGGGTCTGCACAGCGGTCCCCGAGTCTGCCGCTGATGGCTCGTGGGTCATGGACGCCGCCGGCGCTTCGACCTGGGCCTGAGGGGCGCGCGACCCGTTCGGCGCGCCCGTGGTGACGTTCTGGGGTTTGATCGAACTTGAGATCGCGAGGGCTGCAGCGACGGAAAGCACGAGGGGACAGGCCATGCGGCCACGATACGGCCCGCTTTCGGCCGGGGTCGCTTTGACTCGCGCCGGATCCGGACTACTCTGATAACCCAAGGAGATCCAGGATGCACATGATGAAGACTGCCGTCGCGACCCTTGCCGCGACCGCTGCGGCCCAGGCCACGAGCCAAGCGACCGTGTCGATCGCGCCGAACACCACGATCCAGGCGACCGTCCGGATCGACATCACGCACAGCACGTTCGGCTCAAGCAACGACACCGAGCAGAACACGCACTCGCTGCAGGGGCCCATGCACATCACGATGAGCCCGAACAATCCGCCTTGGGCCAACATCGGTCAGGACTCGATGAACCTGGCGCTCGGCGGGGCCATCTACAACTTCGCGTTCTTCTGCTTCCCGTTCATCGGCTGCCAGAACCTGAACGTGAACCTGCAGTCGGTCATCATCTCGATGACCGCTCCGGCCGCGAGCCCCCTGAGCGGCACCGGCAACTACACCATGAGCAACGTCCCGGTGAACCTGCACGCGGAATACTCCACCAGCGGCATCGACACCGGCACCTATGTCCTCGACCAGCCGGCCACCGTGAACATCACCGGGCGCCTGACCCAGAACGCCGGCGTGGCCAAGGTCGACCAGTTCAGCCTCGGTTCGCTGATCTTCGATGTGCCGCCGGCGAGCCTGCCGGCCAACGTGACGGCGATCCGCCTCACGATCACCCCGAACCTCTCGCAGGTGAACTTCACCGGTCCGTGGTCGGTGGTGCCCAGCCCCGACTTCAACGGTGATGGCCTGGTGAACGGACTGGACCTTGGCGTGCTGCTCTCAGGCTGGGGCTCTTCGCAGGGCGACATCAACGGTGACGGCACCACCGACGGCGCGGACCTCGGCCTGGTGCTGAGCGCCTGGACCGGCTGAGCCTTCGGCTCGACTCGATCGGCGTGATCCTCGCGCGTGCGCGGGCAGAGCGACCGACCACGCACGGGGCGCCTCGACGGGCGCCCTGTGTCGTTTCGCTACACTTCGCGCGCCATGGCCCAGTTGAGCCCACAGACCGAGCAGGGGTACTCACCCCCAACTGTGCGCCAGTTCAGCGTGTTCCTGGACAACAAGGTCGGCAAGCTCCTCGAACTGCTGCAGATGTGCGAGCAGAACGGGCTCCAGATCGCCGCCTTCAGCGTGCTTGACTCGAGTGATCATGCCGTCGTGCGCATGATCTTCACCAACGCCGACGCCGCGCGACACACGCTCCGCAAGAACCAGTACACCTTCAGCGAGAGCGATCTCCTGGTGGTGGAGATGCTCCGCGGCCAGACGGTCGCGACGGTCTGCCTGCACCTGCTCGC
>JAGWXC010000057.1 GCA_018970045.1 Planctomycetota bacterium
GCGGCAGGCTCGGCAGGATCGCGGGGTTCGCGTGCGGACGCTCGCGCTTGAAGGACTCCGGCAGATCCAGCATCAGCAGGCTGACATCGTTGCGGACCTCGTTGAAGGTCCGGAAGATGATCGGGTACCACGTGGGATCAAGGCGCGCATCGAGCGCTTCATCGAACCAGGTCAGATCGAAGCTCAGGCTGCGCCAGGCCCGCGATTCGTCCTCGCGCGTGCGGCGGTCCTGCAGCCACAGCAACGTCGCTTCGTCCTTGGCGTGCTCGGCCGATGCAGGCTTGGGCGGCGCCTCGACGAGCGCCGTGAGATCCACGGCTTCCGGGCACAGGAACTTGCACTCGGACTGCTTGGGCTTGGCCGGCTCGCGAAGGGCTTCCTTGGCGGACTCCTTGGCGGGTTCGCGCGCCGCGTCGGCTGGCGGAGCAATCTGGGCTGCAGCATCGCGGGCGGGTGGCTGGGGGGCGGCCGATGCCACCGGGGGTGCCGCCTGCGTCGGCGCGGTGGCGGGTGCTTGGCAGCCAGCGGCCGCGCCGAGCAGGATCGCAAGAAGGATCGAGTGCATGGGTGCACCGTAACCAACGATGGCCGATCGCGCCATGCGCGATGCCGGCGGTGGATCCACCGGGAATCGCGGCCTCCGTCCTTGGACCGACGCACGCTTGGCGTCACAATCCCTCGATCCAGGAGCCACCATGCACATCGCTGCCCTCATCGTCCACTCGCTCGCAGCCTCGGCCATGGCTGCGCCCCCCGCCAACGATGCGTGCCTGAGCGCCGAGGCGATCGCTGGTCTCGGCTCGTTCGTCTTCACGAGCGTGGAGGCCACGACCGACGGACCGATCCACACCGTATGCAACTTCTTCAACCAGCCCCAGGTCTGGAAGGACGTCTGGTTCTGCTGGACGCCGTCGGCATCCGGACTCGCCACCATGGCGACCTGCGGCGGTGCGACTTGGGACACCAAGCTCGCCGTCTACGCCGGCTGCGACTGCGGCGCGACCGCCACGTCGATCCTCGGCTGCAGCGACGACACCTGCGGCGCGCAGTCGCGCGTGACCGTGGCGGTGACCGCCGGGCAGCAGTACCTCGTGCGCATCGGTGGCTACGGCACGAGTGAGGCCGGGGCGGCCAGCGGTGCGGGCACGCTGACGATCGCCGATGGTGCACTCTTCGAGGTCACGCGCCCCGAGACGGGCAAGCGGTACGTGGCCTACGCGGCGGCCACCTGGGCCGCGGCGGAAGCCACGGCCGTCCAGCTCGGCGGCCACCTCGTCTCGATCGAGGATGCCGAAGAGAACGAGTGGGTGCGGGCCAACGTGGCCAACTACGGTGGCGTGGATCGTCGCCTTTGGATCGGCTTCAACGATGTGCAGGTCGAGGGTCAGTTCGCATGGACCGATGGCACGCCGACCAACTACACCAACTGGAACCCGGGCGAACCCAACAACAGCGGTGGCATCGAGGACTTCACGGAACTTCTTGGGTCGAATGGCCGTTGGAACGATCAGGACGCCGATGGCAACGGGCAACAGATCGGTGTCGCGGAATTGGGCGAGCCAGTCCCCGCCTGTGCACCGGACCTCGATCGCGATGGCTTCGTCGGTGGCGGCGACCTCGGCATCCTGCTGACGGCGTGGGGCACGGCGGACGCGGCATCGGACTTGGATGACGATGGCTTCGTCGGCGGCGCCGACCTGGGCATCATGCTCGTCGCGTGGGGCCAGTGCCCGCAGTGATCTGCGGGGGATCGCGGTAGGCTCATCGCATGGCCATCACGACGATCCTGCTGGCATGCTCGCTCCTTGCCCAGGCTGCCGACCAGCCGGCCGCCCAGGTACCGCCCGAGCCGCCCTCGCTCACTCCCATCACGCTCCAGCTCAACTGGGTCGCCGAGCCTGAGTTCGGCGGGCTGTTCGCCGCCGTCGAGGATGGCATCTTCGAGCGCGCGGGCTACAAGGTCATCCTGCTCCAAGGCACTGGCGGCACCCCGACCTGCACGCTCGTCGCCGCGGGCACCTGCGACTATGCCGTCGCGCAGGCGGACCAGATCCTGCTCGCGCGCGCGAGCGGCCAGGATGTGGTCGGGCTGTTCGCCACGTTCCAGCACGCGCCGACGGCGATCATGCTGCACGACTCCAACCCCGCGCAGACGCTCGCGCAGGCGTGGACCACGGGGCTGACGATCGAGATCGAGCCCGGCCTGCCGTTCGTGCGCCACATGAACGACATGCTCGGCGACCAAGGCGTGACGCTCGTGAGCCGATCGCCCGGCGTGGCCACGTTCGAGCGCGACCTGAAGCTCGGGGTGGTCTGCTGGTGCAGCAGCGAACCGGTCACGCTGCTGCGCAACGGCATCCAGACCAAGTGCCTGATGGTGAGCGATTGCGGCTTCGATCCCTATTCGACCGTCCTGATCACGACCACCAAGCGCGTGGACACCGACCCCAACGGCGTGAAGTCCTTCGTCGAGTGTGTGCGCGAAGGCTGGGCGGCGTATCTCGCCAATCCGACCCCCTACCACGCGCGCATGATGAAGCTCAACCGCGCGATGGATGAGCAGGCGATGGAGCTCTGCTCCAAGGCGCAGCGGCCGCTGATCATGCCCGAGGGCATGACGCCGGCGCAGCTTGGCCGCATGGAGGCGCGCCGCTGGCAATCGCTCACGGACCAGATGGTCGAGTCGGGCATCCTTCGACCGGACTTCGACGCGAGCGGTTCCTGGGTCGAATGGGACCCCGAACCTGCCCCCGACGGCGCCGTCGTGATCGAGGACATCTCCGAGGAAATCGTCGTACCGGCTGAAGAGGCCCCCGCCACGCAGCCGAACGAAGGGGTGGCACCATGAACACGATCCTGAGAACGATGCTGGTTGTGGCGTGCTCCGCGCTGGCGGTGCCCGTCGTGGCGCAGGATGCTGCGCCTGTGACTGCCGAGAGCAGTGCCGCCTCGCCGATTCCCGCACCGTCTGCGGTCAAGAAGACGACGCCAAGCCAAGTCGCGCAGGCGGCGCGATCGCTGCGTCGCAGCATGGCCTGCGAAGCTTGCGGCGGCGATGGCACCGTCGTGCGCCAGCGCACGCGCAAGGCCGAGAAGCTCTTCACCAAGGGACAGATCTATCACGAACAGGATGCCTGCTCGACCTGCAAGGGCACCGGCTCCGCCAAGGCTGAGCTCATCATGCAGCGCTTCGATGCCTTGGTGCTCGCCATGGCCGGCTGCCCGGATGAACTGGCGAAGAACGCCCCCGCGACCAAGATCCTCACCGAAGTGTTCGACTCGATCACGGCCTTTGCCCGCACACGGAATGCCGAAGCCGTCGACAAGGCGGCGCAGCGGCTCGCCGGCGGCTTCGGCGATGAGCCCGGCACGCCGCTCGTGGCGATCGGCGTGTTGAAGCCATCCGTTGACTTGGGACTCGGTGCCGCGAGCATGGTCATGGAGCTGCCCAGCGGGGCCTTGATCGCCATCGACGAAGCTCAATTCCACAGCGCCAAGTCGGGTGATCGCGCGCTCGGAGCCGGTGTGGTCCGTGGCCACGCGATCGTGGGCAAGAACGACTATCTCGTCATCGATCGCGGCTTCGTGCTGATGGTCACCAGCGAGAAGGACCTGAAGATCCAAGAAGAAGAAGCGGAGGCCGCTCGCCGCGCTGCGAGGGAACCCGTGCCGGCACCGGAACCCCGCGAAACACCCCGCGCTCCCGATGACGAGGAGATGCCCGAGCGCTGAGCGCGCGCGTCAGACCGAGCCGCTGACCGCCTGCATCGCCTTGCGGCGGAGCTTCTGCGACATGTTGGTTCCCAGCGCCGCGTGGAAGCCGCGCTGAATCTCGGGCTCGTCGGCGAGCATGGCATGCAGGCGCTCGGCATCCCAGACGAGCAGCGTGCTCGGTGCACTGGCGCGCACCGTGGCCGACGCCGCGGCGCGATCGATGAACGCCATCTCACCCACGAAATCGCCGGGGATGCACGTCGCCACCCGCCGGCCATCCACGACCACCTCGAGTTCGCCGCCCTCGACGAGCCAGAGCGCCGCCACGGGATGGCCGCGCTCGACGAGTGCAGGATCCCCCGGACCCACGCGCGCGGGGGCCGCAAGCCGAACCAGCGTGGCGAACTTGTGCGCCGGCATCCACGGAAAGATGCGCTCGCGAAGAGCGGCCTCGGCCGGGGTGAGCTGGCCACGCATGCGCTCACGCACGAGCAACGCGATCTGCACCGCATTCACCACCACATAGACCACGTTCCAGGCCGCGGCTTCCCAGTTGGGAGCATCGAGCATCAGGAAGTACGCGATGAAGCACCCGCTCGCCACGACCGCCGCCACCCGCAGCAGCAGGATGTCGCGCACGAGGTAGCACCCCAGGAGCAGGAGATTCGCCACGTGGATCAGCACGGCACGGGATCCTACGGGCGCCGGCGCAGGGCGATGGCCCCAACGCCCCAGATCAGCGCTGCGGCCGCGAAACCGATGGGCACGAGGCCAAGCCCCTTGGCCAGCGAGCCCGTGGCATCGCTCACCTTGCCCACGAGCCATGGGCTCGGCACGTCACCGAGCACGTGGATCATGAGCGTGCTCATGCCGACCGCGAAGGCGCGTGCATCGGAACCCACGCTGTTCAGGATCGCGGCGTTGATCGGAGCCTGCGAGACGAACGCGAGGAAGCAGCCCAAGCCCGTGGCCGCGATGCACATCGTGCGATCTTGCGTGGCGATGGCGATCATGAGCAGTGGCGCCGCCACCAACGCCGTGATCGCGCAGAGCACCAGGCTCGGCGCCGCACGACCTCGGGCGAGCCGCGCGTCGACGGCTCCACCGGCGATCGTGCCGAGGAAACCCGTGACCACCACGATGCCGCTGAACGTGATCGCCGCGGACTCAGGTGACCACCCCCGCTCACGCTGCATGAACGCCGGCATCCACACCGCGAGCGCGCCGAGCGAGAACGTGTACGCGGTGTATCCAGCGACCGACCACATCCACTGCGCATTGGTCGCGAGCGTCCAGAGCGCCTCGCGGCGGCCATTGCGCACGGTCGTCACCGTGGGCGCGGACTGCATCGCTGCACCGCTTGACGCCGCAGGCTCATCCATCGCTCCTCGCACGGGCTCGGTCAGGCGGAAGCACAGGAGCCCGAGCAGGAGCCCGGGACCACCAGCGATGAAGAACGCCGCGCGCCACCCCAGCGACTCGCTCACGAGACCGCCGACGAGGAACCCGAGCGCGCTGCCCACGGGAATCGCCGCGTAGAAGATGGCCAGCACCGTGCTCCGCCGCTGCGGCGGGAACCAATCGCCGAGGATCGATGGCCCCACGGTGGCGTACGCGGCTTCGCCTACGCCGATGATGGCGCGGCTGGCCAGAAGCGCGCCGAAGCCGCCGGCGAACCCCGCGGCCACCGTCGCCACGCTCCACACGAGCACGCCCGCCCCAAGAATTGCCGTGCGGCGCAGCGATCGAGCCATCGCCCCGAAGAGCGGGCTCGCGAGCATGTACGAGACGAGGAACACGCTCGTGAGCAGCCCGATGTCGGCATCATCGGCGCCGAAGGCCTTCTTCAGCGGCTCGACCATCCCCGCGACCACGAAGCGGTCGAGGTAGTTCAGCAGGTTGAGCGCCGTCAGCGCGACGAGCGCGCTGGTGGCAGGCTTCATCCAAGCCCCTCGACCTTCCAGCCATCGCGGTAGCTGCGGCGCACCATCGCGGTGGCGGTGGCATCATCGAAGGTCTGCTTCGCCGAGTCGTAGCGCAGGGTCTTGCCAGCGACCACGCCACCAATCACGCCGCAGAGCACGCCTTCGGTGAGCGGGCCCGCGAACTCAAGCGGCGCACTCGTGGTGCCCTTGCCCATGCAGGCATCGACCCATTGGTGCCAGTGGTTGTACTCGGGCAGCTCGGGCAGCTTGGCGCCGTCGGCGAGCGTGCCCGGGAAGAGGTGCACATCGCCGGGATGGCAGACGATCATCGTGCCACGCTCGCCGACCACGATCGTGGCGCCGTCGCGGGAGCGCTTGGCCATGTTGAAGTCAGCAGGAACGCCCGGCAGGATCGAGGTCGACGGCATGCGGCCTCCGTCGTACCAGGTCAACGTGAGCGCCTTGCCACCAGCGGCTGCAACGCCCTCGAACGTCATCTCGACGACTTCGCTCGATGGATACTGCTCGGCCGTCAAGCCCTCGCTTTCGCCGCGGATCAGCGTGGGGTAGCCCAGGCCGAGCGCCTTGTACGGCACGTCGAAGAAGTGGCAGGCCATGTCACCGAGCGCGCCGGTGCCGAAGTCGCGCACGCCGCGCCACTTGAACGGCGCGTAAGCATCGGCCTTGAACGGGCGCTCCGGCGCGACGCAGAGCCACGAGGCCCAGTCGAGGTTCGCAGGCACAGGATCGCTGCCGGCGGGGCGATCGCCACCCTGCGGCCACCAGCCGGTGGGCCGGTTGGTCCAGATGTGCACCGCCTTGACCTGACCGAGCACGCCCGCCTTGAGCAGTTCCATCGACTTCCGACGGCCGGGGTTCGCGGTGTTCTGGATGCCCATCTGCGTGACGACCTTCTTCGCGGTCGCGGTCTGCGCGATCACGCGCGCTTCATGCAGCGAGTGCGTGAGCGGCTTCTGCACGTATGCATGCTTGCCCATGCGCATCGCCTGCACGGCGACGGGAGCGTGGGCGTGGTCGGGCGTGCTCACGATGACGGCATCGATCATGCCGCCGGCCTTGGTGAGGAACTCGCGGTAGTCGGTGAAGCGCCCCTCGGTTGGCACTGCATACGTTTCGCCCTGCTTGGCGAGCGTGTCGCGATTCACGTCGCAGAGCGCCGCGATCGACACGCCGGGATGGCTCGCCACCTGGGCAAGGTCGGAGGCTCCCATGCCGCCGCAGCCCACGCAGGCCACGCGCAGCTTGCTCGATGCACCCTGCGCCGCAGCACGGCGCACCCACCACGGCAACTGCGTCGCGGCGCCCGCTGCAGCGGCGGTGAGGATGAAGTGGCGACGGCCGGTGGAGAACGACGTGGGGTCGATGCGCATGGAAGGCTCCTTCGGGGGCGAGGGCCCGCACGCGCGGGCGGTGAAGTGTCGCGGGCCTTGCCTCAGGATGCAACTCGGTACCATCCTGGGGTTTCGTCGCCCACCATGGCCGGAACCGACTCCACGCCAGCCGACCACCACAGCCACGGTCCCTCAGGGACTGCGGCGAAGCTGGCCCTCACCATGCTGGCCCTCGGCGTGGTCTTCGGCGACATCGGCACCAGTCCCCTCTACGCCATCAAGGAGTCCCTCTCGGCCCACCACGGCATGCCGAGGGATCCTTCCACGGTCATCGGGGTCCTGAGCCTGTTCTTCTGGTCGCTCACGATCGTGATCACCATCAAGTACGCCTGGCTCGTGCTGCAGGCCGACAACCGCGGCGAAGGCGGGATCTTCTCCCTGCTCTCGCTGCTGCCGGAGAAGGGCAAGGGCCTGAGGTCCCTTCCGCTGCCCTTCTTCGTGATGGGGCTTTTGGGCGCATCGCTGCTCTACGCCGAAGGCGTGATCACGCCAAGCCTGTCGGTGCTCAGCGCCGTCGAGGGGCTCGAGGTCATCTCGCCTGACCTGACCACGTTCGTGATCCCGGTCACCTGCGTCATCATGGTCGCGCTCTTCAGCGTGCAGCGCTTCGGCACGGCGGCGCTCGGATCATGGCTGGGCCCCCTGATGCTGGCGTGGTTCAGCGTCATGGCGCTCTTGGGGATCCGCGGCATCCTGCTCGAACCAAGCGTGCTCTCGGCGATCAATCCGGTGCATGCGCTGGACCTGGCCCGCGACCACCCGCGCGAGTGCTTCGTGGCCTTGGGCAGCGTGATGCTGTGCATCACCGGCGGCGAGGCGCTCTATGCCGACCTTGGGCACTTCGGCCGTTTCCCCATCCGGGCCGCTTGGTACGGACTCGTCATGCCCAGCCTGCTCCTGAACTACTTCGGCCAGGGAGCCATGTACCTGCAGGACATGACGATCGAGCAGCCGTTCTTCCGGCTGGCTCCATCGTGGGGGTTGATCCCGCTCGTCATCTTCGCCACGCTGGCCACGTGCATCGCGAGCCAGTCGATCCTGACGGGGCTCTTCAGCCTCACGCACCAGGCCGTGCAGTTGGGCCTGCTGCCTCGGCTGCGCGTGCTCCACACCGGCGACCACCAGGGCCACATCTTCGTGCCGCTGCTCAACCTGGTCATGATGATCGCGTGCGTGCTGCTGGTGCTCATCTTCCGCCGCAGCATGGCGCTGGCCGATGCCTACGGCCTCAGCGTCTCGATGCTGATGCTGATGACCACGATCCTCTTCACGGTCTACAAGTACCGCAACGGCTGGGGGCCGATCCGCTGCGGGACCTTCCTCATCGTGCTGGGGAGCGTCGATCTCCTCTTTCTCGGTGCGAACATGCTGAAGATCCCCAGCGGCGGCTGGCTCACGCTGACGATCGCCGCCGGCATGCTGACGCTGATGTGGACCTGGCACCGAGGTCGCCAGGTGCTCAGCGCCAAGTTCAACAAGCAGGTGCTGTCGTTCGATGCCCTGCTCAACTCGCTCGACACCCATCCGGTGCCGCGCGTGCAGGGCACGGCGATCTTCCTGACGCCGAGCGACGATGGCGTGCCGCCCACGCTGCTGCACCACCTCAAGCACAACAAGATCCTGCACCAGCACGTGGCGATCATGAGCATCCGCACCGCGCCGGTGCCGCGCGTGCCCGAGGAGGAGCAGGTGCAGGTCGAGGAGCTGCGCGACGGATTCTTCCGCGTGCGCTGCCAGCACGGCTTCAACCAGTCGGTCGACGTGCCCCGCCTGACCAAGCTCGCCGCGCAGCACGGCCTCGAGTCGCGCGAAGGCTCCACGACCTACTACCTCGGCCGCACGATCCTCACGCCGCGAGGCCACAGCGAGCTGGCCGGCTGGCAGAAGCGCCTCTTCTGCACGATGTCGCAGGCCGGCGCGAACAACCCGCTGCACTTCTCGATCCCTCCCGGCCGCATGGTCGAACTCGGCATCCAGATCGACCTCTGAGCGCGCCTACACTGCGCCGCCCATGATCGCCCCCGACGACGTCACGACGCAGGCCGCGGCCGCACCGCTGCAGGTTCCGCTTTGGGTCTGGGGCGCATTCATCGTGGGCGTGACCCTGGCGATCATCGCTGACCTGAAGCTCGTGCACCGCACCGCGCACGAGATCGCCATGCGCGAGGCCCTGCGCATGGTGGCGTTCTGGGTGGCGCTGGGCATGCTGGTCGGCGCCGGCATCTGGGCCACGCTGGGCGCCGATGCCGGCGCGCAGTACTTCGCCGGCTACCTCGTCGAGCAGTCGCTATCGATCGACAACGTGTTCGTCTTCGCGCTGATCTTCGACCGCTTCAAGGTCTCGCGCGAGAGCCAGCCTCGCGTGCTCTTCTGGGGGATCCTCGGCGCGGTCCTCATGCGCGGCGCGTGCATCGCCGGCGGTCTCGCCCTCCTCAAGCTCTTCACCTGGACGATGTACGTTTTCGGCGCCATCCTGCTGCTCACGAGCGTGAAGATGCTCCGCAGCGGCGATGACGAGCCCGACGTGGACCCCTCGCGCAGCCGAGCGTTGCGGCTCATGCGCCGCATCATTCCCATCAGCGAGTCGTACGACGGGGAGCGATTCTTCACGCGGCAGGCCGGCCGCCTCATGGCCACGCCGCTCTTGGCCGTGCTGCTCATCGTCGAGGTCAGCGACCTCGTGTTCGCAGTCGACTCGATCCCCGCGGTCTTCGGCATCACGCAGGATCCATTTTTGGTGTTCAGTTCGAACATTATGGCGATCATCGGCCTGCGCGCGCTCTATTTCGCCGTGGCGAGCCTGCTCGGCGCGTTCCGGTTCCTCAAGACGGGCCTGGCCATCCTGATCGCGGTGATCGGCGTGAAGCTGATCCTCCAGCCGATGGGCTACCACGCACCGCCGCTCGTCACCCTCTCGGTCATCGCCGCGATCCTCGGGGGCTCGATCGGCCTGAGCCTGCTCTTTCCCGGACGTGCTGCCGCGGGGACTGATTCGGAAACGAAGATCGATCCGATGCAGGATTGATCCGGCGCCGAGTCTCGCTAAACTCCGGAAATGCTTTTCTCCCGCCGCACGATCGTGGCTGTCGCCACCGGTGTCGCCGTCACCACGGCGGCCACGGTGACCATCATCACCATCAGCGGCCGCCAGACGCCGGCCCAGATGCTGGCCGATGGCCAGGCGTACCTGATCGGCAATGGCGTCGAACGGAACGTGACCAAGGGTCTCGCGTTGCTCGAGAAGGCGGCGCTCTCCGACGATCCGGCCAACGCCCGCGAGGCATCGCTTGAGCTCGTCAGCCATTTCGAAGACCTGAGCAGCGATGCGAGCAGCCAGGCGAGTGTGCAGCGCTGGCGCCTGCGGGCAGCCGAGTGTGGCCATCGGGAATCAGCAGAGGTGCTCGTGGTCGAGTTGCTCGGCCAAGTCCCCCTGCCGGAGCAGACCGAGCGGGTGGCCCGTGCCGGCGCCCGAGCTGGAAGCCCCTACTGCATGCTGGTGCTCGGCGATCTGCTTGCACAGGGCCGCGGCACGGTGAAGCAGGACCTGCCCGGCGCGCGCGAGTGGTACCGCAAGGCCGATGACGCCGGCGAAGCCCGTGGAAATTCACGATTGGCGCTCATGCTGCTCGAGGATCCGACCCAGCAGGCCGACTGCCTGCAGCGGCTGATCCGCGCTGGCGGATCCGGCGATGCCGAGTGCGCCTACCACGCGGGCCTGCGGCTTCTGGGCAACCACGGCGTCGAGCCCGACGTGAGGGCTGCGGTGGTGATGTTCGAGCGGGCGATCGCGGCAGGCCACGCCAAGTCGTGCTTCGAACTCGCGAGCCTGCTCGAGGTCGGCGTGCTCGTGCCGCAGGACCTGCCCAAGGCCCGTGCGCTGCAGCAGGTCGCGGCCGGCGAAGACCCCCGCGCGTGCTTCGCCTACGCACAGATGTGCGAGCTCGGCATCGGCGGGCCGATCGATGTGCACACGGCGATGGCGCACTACGCGCGCGCGGCGCAGTGCGGGCTCGTCGGTGCGTTCCTGCGCATGGGCGAACTGTGCCAGTTGGGTGGTCCCGGATTCGAGCCGAACCCGGTCGAAGCCGAGAAGCACCTTCGTGCAGCGGCGGATGCGGGGAACTCGATGGCGCAGTGGCGACTCTCGCGCGTGCTGGTCGAGACCGGCCGCGGCGGCGAGGAGGCCGCTGAACTTTCGGCCAAGGCGGCCAAGGCGGGCGTACCGGGCGCGCTGTACGACCAGTACTGGTTCCTCCTCAAGGGCAGCGCCAATGTGCCGGCCAACCGCATCGCCGCCGTCGAGTCGCTCAATGCGGCCGTGGAGGCAAAGTTCCCCGAGGCGCTCTATCGCCACGGCATCCTGCTGTCAGATGGCGGCCAAGGCGTGATCGGCAACATCAAGGATGCGGCCGAGGCGTTCAACATGGCCGTCGAGCTCGATGTGCCCATGGGCGCACTGCAACTTGGCGCGCTCTACCAGCATGGCCTGGATGCCCCGCCGGACCAAACGCTGGCCGCGTCGCAGTATCGATTCGCCGCCGAGCGTGGCATCACCGAGGCCCAGTACCGGCTGGGTTGGATGTACGAGTCCGGCAATGGGTTGCCTGCTGATGAACGCGAGGCGTACCGCTGGTACCACCTGGCGTCGGCCGAGGGTGATGGCCGAGCGATCGGGCGCCGTGCCCACTTGCGCACCAAGCTCCTGCAGCAGGATTGGCAAGCGCTCGAAGACACCGCGCCCGCCCTGCTGCTGGTCGAACCGGCCAAGGCCAAGATGTACCGAGAGCAGACCTGGTCGCCGCTCGATCGACGCGGCGGCCGTGGCGCGCCGTCCAAGGGCGAGGGCTTCGCGGGCCGCGACGTGGCGATCCCACAGGATCGCCCCGCCGGCAACGGCAAGAGCCGTTCGGCCGGCCAGCGCCCCAAGGGCAGCCGCGGCAACTAACCATCCCATTCGCCGGTGCTGGGCACCCCGTTCCCGCAAAGCAGTGCTGCATTACGCCTGCTTCATTGTGGTTTGCTGGCCGCAACTTGAATAGTGGGACCAGGCTCCACGAAACACAGCGAGCCAGCCCGAAGGCTGGCTCGCTGGAGTGTGTTGGGTTGATCGGGCTGGATCAGCCGTCGTAACCGCCACGGCCACCACCACCGCCGTAGCCACCACGACCGCCGCCGCCGCCACCACCGTAGCCGCCGCGGCCACCGCCGCCGCCGCCACCGTAGCCGCCACGGCCACCGCCGCCGCCACCGTAGCCACC
>JAGWXC010000058.1 GCA_018970045.1 Planctomycetota bacterium
GTCTCGGCGGCACGCTTGCCCTCGTCGTAGCAGGCGCGCGGACCGATCGGGTTCACGCAGCCGCGGTAGCTCTCGACCTGCGGGTGCACCTCGGGGTCGCCGTACACCTCGCTGGTGCTCGCATGGAAGATGCGCGCGCGCAGGCGCTTGGCCAGGCCGAGGCAGTTCATCGCCCCGAGGAACGACGTCTTCATCGTCTTGATCGGGTTGTACTGGTAGTGCCCCGGCGCGGCCGGGCAGGCCAGGTTGTAGATCTGGTCCACCTCGAAGTGGAACGGATTGATCACGTCGTGGCGCACGAACTCGAAGTTCGGACGGCCGAGCAGATGCGTGATGTTCGACTTCTGGCTCGTGAACAGGTTGTCGAGGCAGATCACGTCGTGGCCTGCCTCCACGAGGCGGTCGCACAGATGGCTGCCGAGGAAACCCGCTCCGCCCGTGACGAGGATGCGCTTGTGCATGCGACCCGCGAGTGTAACGGTTCTGCCACAATGCCCCCATGGATGCTGGCGATGGCGACGTGCGCGTGATCCACGGCTGCATGAGCGGCACGAGCTGCGACGGCATCGACGTCGCGGCCGTCGCGATCGACGGGCATGGCTGGACGATGCGCGCCCACTTCCTCGCTGGTGCCTCGCTCTCCTATGACGACGCATTGCCGGGACTCGCCGCACGCGTGCGGTCAGCGCTGCGGCAGGAACCGACGACTGCCGGGGTGCTGGCCACGCTCGCGCACGACCTGGCTGAGGCGCATGTCCAGGCCCTCCGGGCGCTCGCCCGCACGGCCGCCGCACCCATCGCGATCGCGATGCACGGGCAGACGCTGTACCACGCGCCACCGATCTCGCTGCAGCTGTGCGCACCGTGGCCCGTGGCGGAAGCGCTGGCCGTGCCCGTCCTGCACGACCTGCGCGGCGCCGACCTCGCGGCCGGCGGACAGGGCGCACCGCTCACGCCGACGAGCGACTTCATCATGTACGCGGGCTCGGCTCACACCGCGGTCATCAACCTCGGCGGTTTCGCCAACGCCACGGTGCTTCCGCCTCGGGGTGGCGATCCGTCCGCCGTGCGGGGCTTCGACATCTGCCTCTGCAACCAGCTGCTCGATGAACTCGCGCGCACGCGACTCGGGCAGCCGTGTGATTGGGATGGAACGGCAGCCCTGGGCGGCACGGTCGACCGAGCCGCACTCGAGGCCGTCATGAACCTTCTCTCGGCGCAGGCGCGCTCCGGTCGGAGCCTCGGCACGGCCGACGAATCCGTGGCCATCGCGGCATCGATGCTCGCGCACCTTGCCCCGAAGGATGCCTGCGCCACGGCGGTGTCCGCGATCGCCCACACGATCGTGGACGCGCTTCGCGATCACCGCGTGCGACATCTCGCGCTGGCCGGCGGTGGCGTGCGGCATCTCGCGCTCGAACGAGCGCTCCGTGAAGGCCTGCCCGGCGGCCCCCCGCCGACGGCCGCCGAGTGGCCTCCGGCCTTCCGCGAAGCAGCCGCCATGGCCATCCTTGGCGCGCTGGCCCTCGATGACGTGGCGCCGGGCCTGCCTGGCGTCACGGGGCGACGACAGCATGCTGGCTGCTGCTGCACCACGATCTGGCCGTCGAGGGTTCACTGACTCTTAACGCTCCGGACACATGACAAAGATGCCAACCCCGCCATAATCCCTGAATGCCCGCGAGTGCCCTGATCGTCGAGGACGAGAACGAGATCGCTGACCTGGTGAAGTTTCACCTGGAACGCGACGGCATGCAGGTCAGCGTGGCCCGCAACGGCCGCAAGGCGATCGAGATGGTGCAGGGTGCGGGCTTCGACCTCATCGTGCTCGACCTGATGCTTCCCGACCTCGACGGCCTCGAGATCTGCCGACGCCTGAAGGGTCAGGACCGCACCAAGGAAATCCCGGTGGTCATGCTCACCGCGCGCGGCGAGGAATCGGACATCGTGGCGGGCCTCGAGATGGGCGCCGACGACTACGTCACCAAGCCCTTCAGCCCGCGGGTCCTCATGGCACGCCTGCGCAACGCCCTTCGCAAGACCGGCGCGAACGAGCCCACCGAGCGCATCGGCCTCGTCAACGGCCGGCTGCTCATCGACCGTGAGCGCCACGTCGTGACCGTCGACGGCCAGACGATCGAGCTCACCGTCACCGAGTTCGGGATCCTCCACTTCCTGGCGCTCCGTCCGGGCTTCGTGCGGACCCGTGACCAGATCATCAGCGCCGTGCACGGCCGCAACACGGTGCTGTCCAGCCGGACGGTCGATGTGCACGTGACCGCCGTGCGCCGCAAGCTCGGTGCCCTCGGTGAATGCGTGCAGACGGTGCGCGGCGTGGGCTACCGCTTCCGCGACCCGAACGACCTGACCGAGTGAACTGAGCGCGGTCGGCGCGATAGCCTCCGCGCATGACCAACGTGCCGACTTCGGCGCTGCGCACGCTGTCCTGGGCCATGATCGTGGCTGCGGGCTTCTTGGTCGCAACCGCGCTCACCGACGACGTGCCCTCGCGTGGCCTGCTCATCGCCGGCGTGGCCTGCGGAGTTGTCTGCATCGTGCTGCGCCACGCGATCCGCGCGCGTGACCTGCGCATGATCGAGACGGCGCTCGACGCGATGGCCGAGGGCCGCCTCCCCGCAAGGTTCGAACGCCCCCAAGGAGGCCAGGCCTTTCGGGCCTCCCGCGCCCTCGGGCGTGCGCAGCGGGACGTGTCGAGCACGATCTCCCGCCTGACGATCGAGCGCGACGAACTGCAGGCGATCCTCGAGGCGCTCGGCAACGGGCTGATCGCCCTCGATCGCGAGCAGCGCATCCGCAGCGCGAATCGGATCGCCGAGCAGCTGCTCGGGCTCACCGGCGACTACCGCGGCCGACTGCTCCAGCAGGCCACGCGCCAGCCGGACTTGAGCCGGTTCGTGGGCGAAGCCCTCGCCGCGAACGGACACCTGAGCGCCGAGATCCGCCTTGAAGGAGTGGAAACGCTCGTCATGCAGGCCGCCAGCGAACCCCTGCCCGGAAGCGACGGACGCCTCGATGGCCTGCTCGTGGTGCTTGATGACATCACGCGGCTCAAGCGGCTTGAGTCGATGCGCACCGACTTCGCCGCCAACGTCAGCCACGAGCTCCGCACGCCGATCACGAACATCAAGGGCTACGTGGAGACGCTGCAGGAGATCGGCTATGACGACCCCCCGCAGGTCGGCCATTTCATCGAGATCATCCACCGCAACACGCGTCGCCTGTCGATGCTGGTCGAGGACCTGCTGAGCCTCGCGTCGCTCGATCAGCTCGATTCACGGACCGGCTTGGAATTCGAAGAACTCGAGATCGGACGGGTGCTCGGTGACGTGCAGAGCGAGCTCGGCGACACGGCCCGCGCGAAGCACGTCGCGCTCTCGGTCTCGTGCAGCCCGGGCATCCACGTCTTCGCCAACCGCACGCTCGTGCACCAGGCCGTCGCGAACCTCGTGTCCAACGCCATCAAGTACTCACCCACCGGGTCAAGCGTCGAGGTCGAGGGTCGGCTCGCCGGCGACGTGGTCGAGATCGAGGTCGTCGACAACGGCCCGGGCATCCCCGCCAAGCACCTGCCGAGGATCTTCGAGCGCTTCTACCGCGTGGACAAGGCGCGCAGCCGCGAGCTGGGCGGCACGGGCCTCGGACTGGCCCTGGTCAAGCACATTGCTCTCGCGCACGGGGGTGCGGTCGATGCCGAGAGCGTGGTGGGCAAGGGATCGCGGTTCACGATCCGATTGCCCCTGGCCGACGCGGGGAAGAGCCTGCTTCCCGAGGCCCCCTAACACAACCTAAACATTGTTCGTGCTACGGTCGCTCACCCCCAAAGGAACATCCATGCTGCTGACCACCCTCACCGCCCTCGTCGCCCTCGCCGCCCCGCAGTCCCCCGCGACCAAGGCCACTGGCCCGGTGCGGCTTGATGGGTCCAGCACGGTCTTCCTGATCTCCGAAGCCGCGGCCGAGGAGTTCAAGAAGGTCGCGCCGAAGGTGAACGTGTCCGTCGGCATGTCGGGCACCGGCGGCGGCTTCAAGCGCTTCTGCGCCGGCGAGATCGACGTGACCGCGGCGAGCCGCGCGATCAAGCCCGGCGAGGTCGAGCTCGCCCGCAAGAACAACATCGAGTTCGTCGAACTCCCGGTCGCCTTCGACGGTTTGTCGGTCGTCGTGAACAAGGCGAACACCTGGGCCACCTCGCTGACGGTCGCCGACCTTAAGCGCATCTACGTGGATGGCGGCGTGAAGACCTGGAGCGAGCTGAATCCCGCCTGGCCGAACGAAGCCATCCAGATCTTCAGCCCCGGCACCGATTCCGGAACGTTTGACTACTTCAAGGAGGCCGTCATCGGCAAGGATGGCAAGGTCCGTGGTGACATGAGCGTCAGTGAGGATGACAACGTGCTCGTGCGCGGCATCCTCGACAACAAGAACGCCATCGGCTTCTTCGGCATCGCCTACCTGATGGAGAACGAGGGCAAGCTGCGCGGCGTGGCGATCGACGGCGGCAAGGGCCCTGTGGTGCCGAGTCCCGAGACCGTGGAGGACGGCACCTACCAACCCCTTGGCCGGCCGCTCTTCTACTACGTCAACGCAGCGTCGCTGACCAAGCCGCAGGTCGTGGCGTTCGTCGACTACCTTGTCGAGAAGGCGCCCGAGTTTGCGCCCGAAGTGGGCTACATCAAGTTCCCGGCGGACCTGCAGTCGATGGTGCGCGCCAACTGGGTCGCACGGCGCACCGGAACGCAGTTCGTGGGTGCAGACGGCAAGGAAGTCCACGGCACGTTCCGCTCGGTCTACCGCTGAAGTTGAACACGGCCTGAACGCGGCGCGCGCCCTGTCCGGGGGGCTCGGCCGTAGGATCCATCCATGGCCCAATCGGCAGTCGCCGCGCCCACCTCTGCCGCACGCGGCACGCCGATCCCGCGATCGTCGCGTGATCGCAGCGAGCGGGTGGTCAAGTCGGTGCTGCTCTCGTTCTCGCTGCTCTCGATCGTGACCACGTTCTCAATCGTGGCGGTTTTGGGGATCGAGGCCTGGGGGTTCTTCAAGGGCTTTCCCGACAAGCCGGGCATCGGGCTCGTCCCGTTCTTCACCGGCACGGAGTGGAGCCCCCTGCTGGGTGGCGAGCAGAAGTTCGGCGTGCTGCCCCTGGTCTGCGGCACCCTGCTCGTGACCGTGATCGCCGGAGCGTTCGCGCTGCCCATCGGCCTGGTGACCGCGATCTTCCTGTCGGAGTACGCGCCATCGCGCCTGCGCGTGGTGCTCAAGTCCGCGCTCGAGGTCCTCGCCGGCGTGCCGACCGTCGTCTACGGCTTCTTCGCCCTTGCGGTGATCACCCCTGCGTTGCAGCGCGTGAGCGATGCGTTCGGCACCTACAACGCGCTGAGCGCTGGACTCGCCGTGGGCATCATGATCCTGCCGATCGTCTGCTCGCTGAGCGAAGATGCCCTCCGTGCGGTGCCACAGAGCCTTCGCGACGGGAGTTCGGCGCTCGGCGGCACCAAGTTCGACACCTCGGTCAAGGTCGTGCTGCCAGCAGCGCTCAGCGGCATCATGGCGAGCTTCCTGCTGGCCCTCACGCGAGCGATCGGCGAGACCATGATCGTGGCGCTGGCCGCCGGCGGGCTTGCCCAGATGACGATGAATCCAGCGAGCCAGGTGCAGACGATGACCGGCTTCATCGTCGCCATTTTCACCGGTGATGCCCAGGCCAACAGCGTGGAGTACGCCTCGAGCTATGCGGTGGCCGCCACGCTCTTCCTGATGACGCTCGCCCTCACGCTCGCCGGCACCGCCATCCTCAGGCGTTTCCGGGAGGAGTACGAGTGACCGACGTCCCGCACGTGCCCGTCGCCCGCCGGCTCCTGGCCAACAGGATGTTCCTGGCCACGTGCGTCGTCTGCACTGGTCTGGCCGTCTGCGTGCTCGCCGTGCTCATCGTGAGCATCGTGATGGATGGCGTCCACCGGCTGAGCCCGGACTTCATCGCCAACTTCGCCTCACGCAAGCCTGACCAGGCGGGGATCCGGGCACCGCTCGTGGGCAGCATCTGGGTCTGCACGATCTGCGCCCTGACGGCCCTGCCGGTCGGCGTGGGCACCGCGATCTACCTTGAGGAATTCGCCAAGCGCGGACGGCTCACCGAGTTCATCCGCATCAACATCAGCAACCTCTCGGGCGTGCCCAGCATCGTGTACGGCATCATCGGCCTCACCGCCTTCAGCCGCTTCTTCGGCTGGCGCGCCGGGGCCGAGCCGATCGAGCTCGGCAGCCCCGACTCGCTCCTGTACCTGCGCCTTCCCTTCGGGTCGAGCGTGCTGGCAGGCGGGCTCACGCTTGCGCTGGTCGTCCTGCCGATCGTGATCGTGGCGAGCCAGGAAGCGATCCGCGCGGTCCCCAACTCGCTGCGGCAGGGCGCGCTGGCGCTGGGGAGCACGCGCTGGCAGATGGTGTCGCGCCTCACGCTGCCGGCCAGCCTGCCCATGGTGATGACCGGCGCGATCCTGGCGATGAGCCGGGCCATCGGCGAAGCCGCGCCGATTCTGGTGCTCGGCGCGCCGCTGATGGTGCTCGAGACCCCCGCCAACCTGATGTCCGAGTTCACGGTGCTGCCCATGCAGATCTTCAACTGGGCCGGACGCGCCAAGGCGTCGTTCCAGGAGATCGCGGCAGCGGCGATCATCGTGCAGCTCGCCGTCCTCATGTCCTTCAACGCCCTGGCGATCCTCGTGCGCCAGCGGCTGCAGACACCACTCCAATGACCATGATGTCCCCGATGCAGACCAACCCGACCACAGCGGCCGCCACCGCGACCGGCACCGCAGACCCGATGGCGATCAGGGCGGCCAGCTTCGATGGCTTCTATGGCTCGTTCCAGGCGCTGAAGGGGATCTCGCTCGACATCCCGCGCAACCAGGTCACGGCCTTCATCGGTCCCAGCGGCTGTGGCAAGAGCACGTTCCTGCGTTGGATGAACCGCATGAACGACACGATCGCCGGGGCCCGAGCCAGCGGCACGCTCACGCTCGATGGCGAGGACATCCTCGCCCGCTCGGTCGACGTCGTCGACCTGCGTCGTCGCGTGGGCATGGTGTTCCAGCGCCCCAACCCCTTCCCCAAGTCGATCTTCGACAACGTGGCCTTCGGGCCGCGCCTGCACTGGCGCCACAGCCGCGCCGACCTCGAGGATCTGGTGGAGCAGAGCCTGCGCTCGGCGGCCCTCTGGAACGAGGTGAAGGATCGGCTCCACGCGAGCGCGCTGGGGCTCTCGGGCGGCCAGCAGCAACGGCTCTGCATCGCGCGCGCGATCGCCGGCGGTCCTGAAGTGCTGCTCATGGACGAACCATGCTCGGCACTCGATCCGAAGTCGACCGCGAGCGTCGAAGAGCTCATCCGCGAACTGCGCACGGCCTACACGATCGTGATCGTGACGCACAACATGCAGCAGGCCTCCCGCATCAGCGACCGGACGGCCTTCTTCTTCGAAGGTTCGCTCATCGAGGCGGGCCAGACCGAGACCCTGTTCACCAACCCCAAGTCCAAGCAGACCGAGGACTACGTCACCGGCCGCTTCGGCTGATTCCAGGAGGGACCCCATGCCGATCGAACTGCAGAGCGAACTCACGAGCCTCCGACGCGACCTGCTCACCATGGGCGCGATGGTCGAGCGGCGCCTGACCCGCGTGATCGATGCCTTGGTCGAGAACGATCTCGATGCCGCCCATGAGGTTCGTGAGGGCGACGACGAGATCGATCGCATGGAGACCTTGATCGAGGAGCACGCGATGCGCCTGCTTGCCCTGGCCCACCCCGTGGCGGGCGACCTTCGGCTCGTGCTGGCGGTCATGCGCATCAACACGGACTTCGAGCGCATGGCCGACATGGCGCGCGGGATCTCCAAGCGCATCCTCCGCCTCTCCGAGATCGAGCACGACGAGCTCCCGGGCGACCTCATCGACATCGCCTTCGCAGCCCGCACCATGCTCACCGACGTGCTCGTGGCCCTGGGCAACGAGGATGCGACGCTCGGCCGCCACGTCCGCAACAGCGACCGTCGCGTGGATGACATCAACAAGGCCATCCTGCTCTGGGCCCGGCAACAGATGCCCGCACATCCGGAGTGGGTGGAGGCCGATCTGGAAATCATGGCGATGGCGCAGCGCTTCGAGCGCATCGCCGACCTGGCCGCGTCGGTGGCCACCGAGGTGATCTTCCTCGTCGAGGGCCAGTTGTCGCGGCACGCCACCGCGTGAGGCTTCACGGCCTGATGCCGGGTCAACGCACGGCCCGGCCGTGCGGCGCCGACCGGGCGCTGGCCTCTGATAACCACAGGCTGGACTGGATCAGCCTCTTGCCCTCTGCCGAGAGGACCGCTAGCCTGTGTGGCTCGCCCAGTCGGGCCAACCACCGAGATCGCCATGCACTATCCCCACAAGGTCAGCCGTACGAAGAAGGTCCGCTCGGTCGGTTTCCGCAGCCGCATGAGCACGCGCAAGGGCCGCAAGATCATCAACCGCAAGCGCCGCATGGGCCGCGCGATCCGCGTGCGCTGAGCGCCCGCGCCCTGGGCCGCATGCCTGGCGCATCGCGCCGACCTTCCGCATGCAACGCGTCATCCTGATCGGTCTTCGTGCCACCGGCAAGTCGTCGGTTGGTCGAGCGATCGCGCGCCTCTCGGGCGGGACCTTCCTGGATCTCGACGATGCCGTTGCGCTCGCCGCGGGCTCGTGCTCGGCGCACGATGCGTTCATCACGCTTGGGGAACCCGCCTTCCGTGCGCTCGAAGCCGCCGCCCTCGGCGATGCCCTGCGCGCCACCGCACACACGGTGATCGCCCTCGGGGGCGGAACACCGATGGCTCCGGGCGCGCGTGCCATGATCGACGCTGCTCGCGGATCGGGCTGGCGCGTCGTGCTGCTTGATGCACCGGATGAGGTGCTTGGCGCGCGCATCCGCCAATCGCCGGGGACACGTCCGAGCCTGACCGGTGCTGCACCCGACCGTGAAGTTTCCGAGATTCGCGCGCGACGCTGGCCGACCTTGGAAGGGCTCGCCGATGCGATCGTGGCCACCGATGGGCGCACGCCGAGCGAGATCGCTCAGGGCATCGTGTCGGCGATCGACTGAGGCACCTGCACCTGCGGGCCGGTCGGGCCATCGACCACGAAACCGAGTTCCCGGAGTGCATGCAGCGCTGCGCCCTGCTCGGCAGCCTTCTTGCTCATCCCCCAGCAGCTGGTGAACGCCCGGTCACCGATCTGGGCGCGGATCTCGAAGTTCTTCTCGTGATCGGGGCCACGCTCGTCCATGACCGAATACGTCGGCGAACCGAGGCCGGCCTGCTGCGCAAGCTGCTGGAGCACGCTCTTGTAGTTCTCCTGGTGGCCAAGCTGCAGCGTGCGCTCGATGTGCGGCTCCATGTGCCGCAGCACGAACGCACGCGCGGCCTCGCTGCCACCATCGAGGTAGATCGCGCCGACCAGGCTCTCGAAGAGGCCCGCGAGCACGCTCTTGGGGAGCTGGTCCACGCTGATCATGCCCTTGCCGATGGACATCATCCGATGGAAACCCGCCTCGCGCACCAACTGTGCGCACATCTCGCGGCTGACCAGATACGACTTGAGCTTGGTGAGGTCCCCTTCGAGGCGATCGGGATAGCGCCGGTACAGGTGTTCGCAGATGACCTGCCCGAGCACGGCATCGCCGAGGAACTCGAGACGTTCGTTGCTCGCCATGCGCGTGTCGCTGACCGACGCGTGCGTGAGCGCGAGCCGCATCAGGGCCACGTCGCCGAAGACGTGGCCGATCAGCGTGAATCGCTCGTCATGCTTCGAGGTGCCTGATGCGCCAGCGGGACCGGAGGCAGCCGCGCGCTGTCGCTTGGCCGCCGGCTTCGGTGCGGGCTTGGCTGCGGGCTTGGCTGCGGGCTTGCGCGAGGTCTTCTTGGCAGGACGGGACGCCTTGCCCGAAGACGCCTTGCCCGCAGACATCGTGCCCGACGTGGACGCTGTCGACGATCGCTTGGATGGCATGGGGCGCTCGCCGACGGATCAGGCCATCATCAGGTAACCCCGGTCGAGGTGACCGAGGAGCCGATCGCGGTGCGAGTCATCCTCGAACGAGTCGACGTGGAGGGCCATGCGACGCGGCCCCGGGTCATCGGCTTCGTCGAAGAGCCGCACGACCCGGCCCGCCAGACGGACCCATCCACCTGCACCGGGGAGCAGCAGTTCGAGGCTCAGGGGCTCACCCACCTTCAAGCCCTCGTCGAGTTCGAACCTCAGGCCGGCGGCCGAGATGTCGTAGGCGTGGCCCTCGAGCGGAACACCAGCGCCGCTGCGAGTCTCGACGCGAACAGCCGTGTACGGGGCGTGGACCCCGTAGCGTTCGGAGGTTCGTTGGTCGGCAAGAGCAGTCATGGGGTCGTTATCGGTTGAGGTGGGCAACGGGCTTGAAGGGTTCAGGCACTGAAACGCCCGACCCATCCTGATCTTGCCACGGTTTCACCCGCTTCCAACCGAATCGTGGCCCGACGGCTATGTTCCGGGAGCTGCCATGGGTCGCCCCGAGTGCCAAGTTCTGCAGGATTCCGCTGGACTGTGGCTGGAACCGCTGCGCGGCCAGACCGTCGCCATCATCGGTTTCGGCAACCAAGGCCGCGCCCACGCGATGAACCTGCGTGACAGCGGCATCGACGTCATCGTCGGTGGCCGTGCCGGTTCTGCGGCGCGCACGGCGGCACGCGACGAGGGATTCCAGCAGTTCAATGCCGCCGACGCCGCATCGCAGGCTGTGCTGGTCGCGATCTGCGTACCCGACCATGTCGCGGGCGAGGTGTGGACGGACGTGCAACCGGCGATGCGCGCCGCAGCGGTCGCAGGGTTCGTCTGCGGGGCACCGCTTCGCTTCGGCTTGGTGACGGCGCCACCGGAGCGCGGCATCGTCATGGTTGCACCGAAGGGACCGGGCGCCACGTTGCGCATGCGTTTCACGATGGGCCAAGGCATTCCTGCTCTGCTCGCGGTGCACAGCCCTGGTGCGGATCCGGAGCGGACCCGGGCCATGGCACTCGCTTGGTCAGCGGGCATCGGGTGCGGCCGCTCCGGCGTGATCGAGTCGACCGCAGCCGTCGAGGCCGAGACCGACCTGTTCGGCGAGCAAACCGTGCTGTGCGGCGGCATGGTCCACCTGATGCAGGCTGCGTATGACGCGCTCGTCTCGGCCGGGTACCCCCCGGAAATCGCCTACATCGAGTGCATCCACGAACTCAAGCAGGTCGCCGACCTGGTCTATGAGCATGGCATCGCCGGGATGCGCGACCGCATCTCGCCGACCGCGGCCTTCGGCATCGATGAAGCCGGACCGGTGATCGTTGACGAGCACGCGCGTGCGGCCATGCAGGGCCTGCTCTCGAGGGTGCGTGATGGGAGCTTCTTCGCGGCCCTCATGGCCGACCAGCGCGAGGGTGGCAGGCGACTGCGTGAGGGGCGCGCGGCCGCGACCGCCATGCCGCTTGAGGACGCAGGACGTACCGTGCGCGCCATGATGCCGTGGCTTGCCCAGGAACACCGCCGATGACGCTCTTCGATGCCGTGATCCTCGGGCTCGTCGAGGGCATCACCGAGTACCTCCCGGTGAGCTCGACCGGTCACCTGCTGCTGACCGCCCAATGGCTCGGGCTGCGGTCGGACGAGGAGCAGCGACGGGCCGTCGATGCCTTCTCGATCGTGATCCAGGGCGGAGCGATCCTTGCGGTGGCGGGCCTCTACTGGAACAAGGTGCGCGGCATGGCGCATGCGTGCGTCGCCGTGACTGGCCTGATCCGCAAGGCGGCCGACCATCGACAGGCGCTTCGGCTGCTGCGCAACTTGGTTGCGGCGTTCATCCCGGCCGCGATCTTCGGGCTCCTGCTCGATGATTGGCTCGAAGCGCGGCTGTTCAAGCCCCTGCCGGTCGTGCTGGCGCTGGCGATCGGGGGCGTGGCGCTCGTGCTCCTGGACAAGTGGGTTCGTGAGCGGGCAGCCGATGAACGTGGCACCGAAGTCGACGGCAGCTCGCTGACGGTCGTGCAGAGCGTGCTCATCGGGCTCATGCAGTGCGTGGCGATGTGGCCGGGCACGAGCCGCTCCATGATGTCGATCCTCGGTGGGCTGTCGGTCGGGCTGCGGCCGCGCGCCGCCGCCGAATTCAGTTTCCTGCTCGGCCTGCCGACGCTCGGTGCGGCGTGCGCCTACAGCCTGCTGAAGCTCCTGCGACAGGACGGCGGCATCGAGCTGCTGGGTG
>JAGWXC010000059.1 GCA_018970045.1 Planctomycetota bacterium
ACGCCGTCACGCTGAATGGGATGCCGTCGGACTCGGGACCGTTGCTGTACATCAGGTACGCGATGCCGCAGTACTCGCCGTCGTTGCGGATCAGCGCCACCATGTCGGCCCCTGCCGTGTCGCGGAGCTGGTGCGCCCAGTCGATGAAGCCGTCGTTCGGGTTGGCGAGACGCCACAGATCCGTGCCGAAGTCGCTGCTGGTGTAGTCGGTCTCCATCTGCAGCACGAGGTTCAGTCGGGCGCCGATCTGACTGTTCGCGTAGGCGGTGTTCGCGGCGCCGATGGCCGCCGTGATCTGACCTTCGATGGCCGTCTTGCTGCCAGCCTGCGCACGAGCCGCGGCGGTGTAGAGGACCAGCACGTCGATCGGCTTGCCGTCGTCGCATGCCGCGAGCTGCGCGGGGACACCGATCTTCAGCGCAGGGGGCGCCGGCAGATCCGCGCAGGGGGGCAGCCGGTCCGTGTCGACGATCTCGAGACGGGACCCGCCGTCCTCCATGGAGACGATGCGCCAGCGGCGTCCATCGTCACCGAGCAGCATGCCCCCGACATCCTCACCAAGACCACGCCAGACCAGCACGCCCGAACCTGACTCGGGCGTGTCGCCGGCGAATCGAGCCGTGGTCCAGCCGCTGGCGTCCTCCTGGAGGTCGGCCAGAAGCAGGCGCTCGCAACCCGGAGGGGTGAGCGGCGCCGGCAGCGGGGCACCCGTGACGGCGATCAGGCTTGCGTCGATGGACAGGCGGTCGACCACGCGCTCGATCGCGGGGGAGACCATCTGGGCAGCGGAGGCAGCCGTGAGCAGCGACAGGGCGACAAGGACCGACATGGGCTCCGAACCGTACCCCGGATGCAGGCCTGCTCCAACCTGAAAGTTGGAATCCAACATGAATAAAAGGGTCTGGACCCGGAATATGCGTCAATCCGGCGAGGTTCGGGCAGCAGACGCGTTCTGCCATCGCCACGCGTCGCGGCACATGTCCTCGACGGTGCGCTGCGTGCGCCAGCCGAGGCGTTGCAGGGCGAGAGACGGGTCCGCGAAGCAGCTCGTCACGTCGCCTGGGCGGCGGTCCTTCATCACATGCGGCACCTTCACGCCGTTCACTCGCTCGAATGCCCCCACGAGTTCCAGCACGCTGGTGCCGCGACCGGTGCCGAGGTTGATCGCCTCGCAACGCATGCCGTCGAGTCGCTGCACGGCGGCCACGTGACCCGCGGCCAGGTCGACCACATGGATGTAGTCGCGCACGCCGGTGCCGTCGGGTGTGGGGTAGTCGCCGCCCCACACGCTGAGCTCCCTGAACTGGCCGGCCGCCACCTTCAGCACGAACGGCATCAGGTTGTTCGGGATGCCGTTCGGATCCTCGCCAATCTGGCCGCTCTCGTGGGCGCCCACGGGGTTGAAGTAGCGCAGCAGGCACAGGTGCCAGCGCTCGTCGGACACAGACAGGTCCCGCAGCATGTGCTCGATGGCGAGCTTGGTCTGGCCGTAGGGACTGGTGGCCGAGAGGGGGTGCGACTCGGTGATCGGAAGTCGCTGCGGCTCGCCGTACACGGTGGCCGAACTGCTGAACACGAGCGAGCGCACGCCGCAGTCATTCATCGCCTCGAGCATGCGCAGCGTGCCGACCACGTTGTTGTCCCAGTAGGCGAGCGGCTGCTGGACCGACTCGCCGACGGCCTTCAGGCCCGCCAGATGAATCACGGCGGACACATGGTGCTCTCGGAGTGTCCGACGCATCAGATCGCCGTCACGGATGTCGCCCTGCACGAAGTCGACCGGTCGGCCGATGATGGAACCCAGCCGCTCGACCACCGACCTCTTGCTGTTGCAGAGGTTGTCGTAGAGCACCGGTCGCAGGCCGGCGCGGGCGACCTCGACGGCGATGTGGCTTCCGATGAATCCAGTGCCGCCGGTGAGGAGGATGGATGGTGTCTGCTTACTGGTCATGTCCATGCGTGTCAGGCAGCTTGTGGCCTGCGTCGCGCAAGGTCTTCTCGCGGCGAGCCAGTTCCATATCCGTCTCGACCATCATCTTCGCCAGCTGCTCCACGGTGCACTTGGGCTTCCAGCCAAGCTTCTTGATCGCCTTGCTGGGGTCGCCCAGCAACTGCTCCACCTCGGCCGGTCGGAAGTACCGCGGGTCCACCTCCACGAAATCCTTGTAGTCCAGCCCGACCTCACCGAAGGCCAATTCGCAGAAGGTGCGCACGCTGATCATCTTGCCTGTGGCCACCACGTAGTCGTCGGGCTCAGGCTGCTGCAACATCATCCACATGGCTTCCACGTAGTCGCCGGCGAAGCCCCAGTCGCGCTGCGCGTCCAGGTTGCCCATGTAGAGCTTCTTCTGCATGCCGAGCTTGATGCGTCCGACGGCGCGCGTGATCTTGCGTGTGACGAAGGTCTCGCCGCGCCGCGGGCTCTCATGGTTGAACAGGATGCCGCAGCTCGCGTGCATGCCGTAGCTCTCTCGGTAGTTCACGGTGATCCAGTGGCCGAAGACCTTGGCGCAGCCGTAGGGCGAGCGCGGCCAGAATGGCGTGGACTCCTTCTGCGGGACCTCCTGCACCTTGCCGTACATCTCGCTGGAACTGGCCTGGTAGAAGCGCACGGGCCGCGACGACGACACCTGGAAGTTCCGCACGGCCTCGAGCAGACGAAGGGTGCCGGTCGCCACGATGTCGGCGGTGTAGATCGGCTGGTCGAAGCTCACGCGTACGTGGCTCTGCGCCCCGAGGTTGTAGACCTCGTCGGGCTGGATCCGCTCCAGCAGCCGGTCGAGCCCGCTGCCATCGGACAGGTCGCCGTAGTGCAGCCTGAGCCGCGCGCCCGACTGATGCGGATCCTCGTAGATGTGATCGATGCGATCCGTGTTGAAGGTGCTCGCACGGCGGATGATGCCGTGCACCTCGTAGCCCTTCGACAGGAGCAGCTCGGCCAGGTACGACCCGTCCTGCCCGGTGATGCCCGTGATGAGTGCGCGCTTCATGGAGTTGGCCCCTTGGTGCGCCGTACGGTACACACCCGTCATGAACAGGCGCGATCTCGACGACATCGCGATGCGCGTGCGGCGCGTGGGAGATCGCATCCAGCCGCTCCTCGATCCCCATCCGGGGCTGGCGACACGCAACGCGCACGCGCACCTTTGGCTGGGCATCAAGGTGCGCTTCGGCGAGTCGTGGCGATCCCGTGCCACGCATGCCGGCATCTGCGCCTTCGTCGACTGGATCGAGGCGAACCCCAACGCCGACTACGAGGCCTTCCCTGGGCCGATCGAGCTCGCTGAACCCGAACAGGGGCTCTTCGGCGCGCTTGATGATGCGTGACCCCGCGCGATCAGCGCGGTTTTCTCGCCCCGATCCGGCGACCGCCCTTGGCGCGCGTCGGTTGTCGCGTCACACTCCCCGGATGCCCATGGTCATGCCCATCCTGCTCGCCGCGATGTCCGGCTGGAGCACCTCTGCATCCAGTCCGACCCTCCTGGCTGGCGGCACCGGCGAGCAGGTGCAACCCAAGCTCGCGTGGGATGGCCGTGGCATGCTGGCCCTGAGCTGGTACGACGCCCCGTCGGGCTACGACGTCATGGTGCGCCAGCTCACGACGGATGGCGACTTCACCTGGCCGGCGGCGACGATGGCCATGAACAACTCGTTCAGCAGCACGCAGGACTACCAGCTCTTCCGCGGAGCGCCGTGGGCGGTGGCGAGCCAGCAGGGGAGCTCAGCGCCGGTGGCCGCGGTCGCCTCGCTCAACGCCGATGGCACGCTGGCGTGGACCAAGACCGTCAGCGCCTCGTCGGCCAGCGTGCCCAAGGGAAACCAGGCCGATGATGGCTTCCTCTGGAGCGCGTGGGTCGAAGGTTCGAACACGCGCGTGCAGCGGCTCGCGCAGGCCGATGGCGGCTCGACCTTCGCGGCCCCCATCCAGATCGGCACCACGGGCTCGGCCTTCGCGGCCGACGTCGAACCTTCGCTCTCGGGGTCGGGCGTCGTGGTTTCCACCGTGCGCTACTCGACCTTCAGCGGGCCCAAGGTGCTGTGGGCCAACCTCATCAACCCGGATGGCTCGCAGCCGTGGGGCACCACCGGCAGGCAGGTGTTCTCGACCGGCAGTCTGCAGTTTGGGAACTTCCCCGAGTTCCAGCGCGTGCCCTCGATCGGCCATCTCTTCGCGTACTACAAGACGTCGCCGCTGCAGTCGTACGTGCAGGTGCTTGATGCGCAAGGCAATCGCTTGTTCGGGACCGAGGGGTTTGGCGTGACGGCGGACACCGCGCGCGAACGCACGAATCCCGCGGCGGTGTCTGATGGAACGTACGTCTACGTGTGCTGGATCGAACACACGCCCAACTCCAGCATCTACGGCGTGTACGGTCAGTGCTTCGACGTCGCGACGGGCACGCGGCAGTGGGGAGCATCGGGCTTGCCGCTGGCTGCGCTCGAGACCGTCTACTCCTACTCCGGCGCCGTCGCGCATCTGCGTCCGGAAGGCGTGGTCTTCGGTTGGGTGCGCTCGACGGCCTTCGGCCAGGACACCGTCGAAGCCATGTGCGTGAACTCAGGTGGCGCGACCGTCTGGAACCGTCGCCCTGTTGCCAGCAACGTCAGTCCCAAGGGAAGAATGCAAGCCCATGGCGTGCCCTATGGCACGGTTCTTCTCTGGGAAGACGGCATCACGCAGGGCACGTCCGACATCCGTGGCATGCGCATCGGTTCGGATGGATCGCTTGGACCCGCCGTGCGGCCGTCGCCTGACCTGAATGGTGATGGAACGGTGGATGGAGCCGACCTCGGTGCACTGCTCACGGCTTGGTCCGGAGAACCTGGCGAGTCGCCGGCCGATCTCAACGCGGACGGTGCCGTCGACGGCGCCGACCTCGGAGCGTTGCTCACCGCGTGGCAGGGTTGAACTGACGATCGTCACCTTGGTGGGTCCACTGCCCGGGAATGGCGCGTTACCCTTGAGTGTCCCATGCCGCACCGTCGAGGCCTGAGCCTGCTCACCATTGCATCGGTCTTCGGCCGGTTCCTGGCGGTGCTGCAGAGCGTGGTGATCGGCTTCCTGCTGTCGCCTGAGGATTACGGCGCCTTCGCCGTGGCGCTCGGCGTGCTGATGTTCACCGGCCTCTTTCGAGCGGGCGGCGTCTGGATGGTGCTCGGCAGCATTCCCAGCGACGAGTTTCGTGAACGCGCCCCGCCAGTCTTCTGGGTCGGCATTCTTGTGGGGGGCTTTGCTTGTGTGATGACCACACTGGCGTCACTTTCGGGCGTTGGACTCACGGCCGCATCGGGGAGCAGCTTGGCGTTGCTGGTGCTGGGATTCCAGTTCGCCCTCCTGCCACTGCAGCAGATGGCGCAGATGAAGCTCGGCGGCGAGCATGGATACGGTTCGATCGCCTGGACCGTCATGACGTGCAGCGTCCTGAAGTTCGTGGTGTCGATCACCACGGCGTGGCTTGGATTCGGACCGTTGGCCCTTGCCTTGCCGCAGGTCATCGGTACCGCGATCGAGGCCTTGTTGTATGCACGCGCGGCCAAGCTGGACAGGTCCTACTTTTGGTTCCGTTTCCCGGAATTCTGTCGGGCCTTGGTCACGCAATTGCCGGTCCTTCCCATTGCCGCGCTGAATTCCATCAATACGCAAGGCGACTATTTCATTGGGTCCATGTTCTTGACCACGGCCTCGCTGGGTCTCTACTCCTTTGCCTACCAGATTGCGAGTCAGCCGTACATGGTGCTCACGATGGGGCTTCAGCGCGTGTTGGTGCCTCGATCTGCCGCGGTACTCACGACCAGCGAACGATCGGAGTACCTGTCGGGCATGGCCACCACGGTCTTCTTCGTGGTTCCTGCAGTCTGCATCGGTCTGGGCATCGCCTTTCCGTCGATCGAGCAGGTGGTTTGGGGTGGGCGTTGGGCGGATTCCACCGGGCTCGTGACGATCCTGTCGATCGGACTGAGCGGACCGCTTGCACTGGCGATTCTGGTGACACCGCTTCTGGCTGCCCGCCGCTACTCGATCGTGCTGGCCACCGAGGCGATCCGGGCCGCCAGCGTTGTCGGTGGGGGTGCATTCGGTTCCCTCGTGCTGGTGAACTCGTCATGGCTTGCCGGCGATCCCATCGCCGAAGCCAAGGGCCTCGCCCTCGGCGTCTGCCTGGTCACCACGGTCTCGTCGATCTGCACGGGAACCTGGCTGCTCGCGGCAGCGGGCCTGCGGCTGCGGCCGATGGTCGAGTCGCTCTTCGTGGGTCCGGCGGCTTGCGCCCTGGCCGGCTACGGATCGTGGAGCGTCGCGCAGTCGCTCGTCTTGTCCTTCGATGCGCTCGGTTCGCGCGGCGGTGCCGCCGTGGTGGCCACGATCACGCTCCTGCTCTACGCGCTCATCCTCATCGGCGCCCTGCAGTTGCTGCCTTCGCTGCGCGCTGCCTACGTCAACGTTGCCGAGCCGGGTCTCGATGGCCTGAAGCGATTCGCGCAGCGGCTGCACCTGCCCGTCGGCGACTGATCCGGCCGCAAGCCCGCGCACTATGCTTGCGCGCGTGCAGCGCATGAGGCTCTACAACACGGCGCGCCGGGCCATCGAGCCGGTCGTTCCCATCGACCCTTCCGGTGCGATCACGTTCTATTCCTGCGGCCCCACCGTCTACGACGACGCGCACATCGGCAATTTCCGCTCGTTCCTCAACGCCGACATGCTGCGGCGGGCGCTGGAACTGCTCGGCCATCGCGTGCATCACGTGATGAACATCACTGACGTCGGCCACATGACCGATGATGGCAACGCCGACGGCGGCGGCGAGGACAAGATGGCCGTGGCGGGTCGTCGCATCGCCGAGGCGAAGAAGTCGGGCGCGCTGCCGGCCGGCACCGACATCGATCCCTCCGATCCCTACGCGATCGCTGGCTTCTACGCCGATCGTTTCCTCGAGGATGCGCGCACGCTGGGCCTGAAGGTGGCGATCGAGGCTGCGGCCGATCCGCGTCTCATGCCGCGACCGACCGCGTGCATTCCGCAGATGGTGGCCCTCGTCGAGCGGCTCGTCCAGCGCGGCCATGCATACGTCGCCAGCGATGGCGTCGTGTACTTCGACGTGCGCTCGTTCCCGGCCTACGGCGAACTCTCCGGCAACACGCTTGACCAGCTCCGCGAGGGCGAGGGCGGTCGCATCAGCGCCGAGCACCAGGCCGTGAAGCGCCATCCGGCGGACTTCATGCTCTGGAAGCCCGATGAGCACCACATCATGAAGTGGCCGAGCCCGTGGGGAGCGGGCTATCCCGGCTGGCACCTCGAGTGCAGCGCGATGGCCGCCATGACCCTCGGTGAACGCATCGACCTGCATTCCGGTGGCGAGGACAACATCTTCCCGCATCACGAGTGCGAGATTGCCCAGAGTTGCTGCGGGTTCGGCCAGCCGACCTTCGCGAACCATTGGTTCCACACGCGTCACCTTCAGGTCGAAGGCGAGAAGATGTCCAAGAGCAAGGGCAACTTCTTCACTGCGCGCGACCTCTTCGCCAAGGGCGTCACGCCAGCGGCGCTGCGGCTCGAACTCGTGCGCACCCACTACCGCACCAACGCGAACTTCACCATGCAGGGGCTGCGTGATTGCCAGCGCATGATTGATCGCTGGGCGCGCGCGCTGCAGGGGCTTGATGCAGCCGCGGCATCGCGCGCACCCGATCCGTCCGCGGCGCCCGGTCCCATGTCCCGCGCGCTCCACACGTTCGTCGATGCCCTCTGCGACGACCTGAATCTGGCCCGCGCCATCGCGGCGCTCAACGAAGCCTGCGGCGAGGAACCCTCGGGTTGCCCGCATGCCGAGCGCGCCGCACTCGCCCGGATGGATTCGGTGCTGGCGGTCCTCGATCGCAACGCATCGCAGGACGCTCCCGCTGGCGATCCCTTCACGGCGCAGGTCGAGTCGCTCATCGCGCAGCGGCTGGCCGCGCGCGCCGCCAAGGACTGGGCCGCAGGCGATGCGATCCGTGCCCAGCTGCTGGAGATGGGCGTGACCATCAAGGACGGCCCGCAGGGCACGACCTGGACCCGCACCGTATGACGACCTCCCCAGCCGCGGCCCCGCGATCGATCCCGACCATCGGGCTCGTCGGCGGCATCGCCAGCGGCAAGAGTGCCGTGCGATCGATCCTCGCCGACCTCGGCTGCATCACGTGCGACTCGGATGACCTGGCGCACCAGGCGCTGCGCGATCCGGCCATCATCCGCTCCATCGGCGCACGCTGGGGTGATCGTGCGATCCGCGACGGTGCGGTCGATCGCGGGGCGCTGGCCGCCATCGTCTTCGCCGACCCCGCAGAGCGCGCGCAGCTCGAGGCGCTCGTGCACCCCTGGATCCATGCACGACGCCGGGCCATGTTCTCGACCGATCCTGGGGGCGCCCCTGCACGGGTGATCGACGCCCCGCTGCTGCTGGAGGTCGGCCTGCACACCGAATGCGACAGCATCTGGTTCGTCGAAGCGCCGATCGAGGCTCGACAGGCCCGGGCCATGGCCAGCCGGGGCTGGCCGGCCGCCGAACTGGCCCGCCGCGAGGCCGCCCAGTGGCCCCTTGACCAGAAGCGCGCGCTCGCGCATCATGTCCTGCGCAACGACGGTGACCCGCAGTCGTTGCGGTCCCGGGTCGAGGCGGCGCTGGCGGACACCCTCCGCACGCACGCCCACGCCAAGGGCACGTAGGCGCACCCGCCAGTCAGGGTCAAGTCCCACCACCTCAGGCCGCACCATCCCCGTCGGGGTTCCCGGTGCAGGACCCGCATCCCAACCAAGGCAGCATCAACATGGAAGTCAATGGTCGTCGTCGTCGCCGTCGTCGTGGTCGTTCCGGCGGAGGCAGTGGCGGTGGTGGAGGCGGCAACGGTGGCGGTGGTGGAGGTGGCGGCGGTCCTGCGGGCATCGTCGCGGCACCGAACGTCGCGATTCTGCCGGGCACCAGCGTGCCCACCGATGAACAACTGGACTTCGAGGCTTCGCAGCTCGACACCGAGCTGAAGGAGAAGTACGAGGCCGCCAAGAAGGAGAACCTCGACGCGGCGAGCCTGCAGAAGCTCACTGCCGAGCAGCTCGCCAAGGAAGCCAAGTCGCTCGGCCTGGGCGACCTCGTGGGCATGCCGCGCAACAAGCTCGTCTTCGAGGTCGTGAAGGCCAAGGCGATGAAGCACGGCCTGATGTTCGCCGAGGGCACGCTCGAGATCATGCCCGACGGCTACGGCTTCCTACGCAGCGCCGAGTACTCGTACCTCCCGTCAGATGACGACGTGTACGTGAGCCCTGCACAGATCCGCCGGCTCGGCCTGCGCCGCGGCCACGTGGTGCGCGGCCTCGTGCGCCCGCCGAAGGAGGCCGAGACCTACTTCGCGCTCCTGCGCATCGACAGCGTGAACGGCCATGATCCGAAGCGCCTGCACAACCTGCCGACCTTCGAGAACCTCACGCCGCTGCACCCCAACAAGCGCATCCACCTCGAGATCCTCGAGCAGCCGCAGCGCCTGGAGCCGCGCATCATGGACATGGTCACGCCGTTGGGCTTCGGCCAGCGCGCGCTCGTCGTGGCGCCGCCGCGCACGGGCAAGACCGTCATCCTGCAGCAGATCGCCAACGCGATCACGCACAACCACCCCGACGTGCACGTGATCGTGCTGCTCGTCGATGAGCGCCCCGAGGAAGTGACCGACTTCAAGCGCACGACCAAGGGCAAGGTCGAGGTCGTCGCGAGCACCTTCGACGAGGAAGCCAGCCGGCACATCCAGGTCAGCGACATCGTCATGGAGAAGGCCCGCCGCATGGTGGAGCTCGGCGACCATGTGGTCGTGCTGCTCGACTCGATCACGCGCCTGGCGCGTGGCTACAACAACGCCGGCGCCGGTTCGGGCAAGATCGGCTCGGGCGGCGTCGACAATGCCGCGCTCATCCGTCCGAAGAAGTTCTTCGGCAGTGCGCGAAACATCGAGAACGGCGGCAGCCTCACGATCATCGGCACGGCGCTCGTCGAGACCGGCAGCCGCGCCGACGAGGTGATCTTCGAGGAGTTCAAGGGCACGGGCAATGCCGAACTGCACCTGACGCGCAAGCTGGTCGAGAAGCGCGTCTGGCCGGCGATCGACATTGCCGCCAGCGGCACCCGCCGCGAGGAACTGCTGCTGGATGCGAAGGAGCACGAGCTCATCGTGCGACTGCGCAAGGTGGTTGCCGACATGAACGTGGTTGAGGCCATGGAACTGCTCCGCAGCCGCCTGTCCAAGACCAAGTCCAACGCGGAATTCCTGATGACGATGGCCATGTCCTGACTCCGGGCGCGTATGGACCCATGCCGGTCCATGTACGCACCGGTCGGCACCGCACCCACGGGAGCACACGCATGATGCACACGAGCCCGCGACGGGCCTTCACCCTGGTCGAGATCCTGACGGTCGTCGGCATCCTCGCGCTTCTGGTGGCGATTCTGCTGCCGGCCCTGCGCACGGCGCGTCGCAACGCCGAATGGGCCGATGCGGCGAACAACCTTCGGCAGGTCTCGACCTATCTGCAGGCGTACATCACCGACAACCGTGAGTCGGTCGCGCCGACGCAGTTCGATTACTCGACGGCGCGCAACCCCGGCCGCGTCAGGGGCCCGTCGTCGGCTGGTGTGAATCCGCTTCTTGGCCAGCCTCGCCGCGGGACGTGGGCCGACATCCTCTGGACCGGCGCGGGCATCGATCCGCCGTCGCTCCCAGCGGAGATGGGCACGACCTACGCGTGGGAGTTCGATTCACCGGATCGCTTCTACTACGAGTACGACGACGCTTATTCGAAGAATCCGATGCGCTCGACCGTCGGCCTCGAGAAGGTGCAGTTCCCGGATTCCGATGGTCTCTCGGAGTGCCGGCCATTCGGTCCCGGGATCGATGCGCAGGAAGTTGGTCATCCCGGCTACTTCGCCGGCAACCTCTTCTTCCGACAGGCCCAGGCACCGTTCTACGCGGGCGATGCAACGCTGAACGCGCCGTACCAGTGGTGGAGCGCTGCGCAGATCCGTCGTCCGCAGGCCGGCATGTACCTCGTCGACTCCAAGGCGGGTGAAGTGATCGGCGGCACGACTCGCCAAGAATGGGAAGACCAGTTCGACGGCGATGCGACCGATGGACGATGCCAGGTCGACTTCCGATACCTCGGCGATACGTGCATGTTCCTGCTGCTGGACCTTCACGTGGACACCCAACCGGCGTGGACGACGTTGCAGGAACTTCAGGGCGATTGGACCGGCACCACGGGCTCAACCAATCCGATCGGCCGCGACATCAAGGTGACCAATCTTGAGCGCTCCGATAATCCATCGCCACCCTGATTCGATCCTCGTGATCATCAAAGTTCGTGAAGCGCATTGCAACCCCTTGATGCGCGCGCCAACTCCGGTACACTCTTCGTCCCGCCCGATCATCGGGCGGTTTTCATTCTGGAACGCCACCGTAGCTCAGTGGTAGAGCACACCCTTGGTAAGGGTGAGGTCGAGGGTTCAAGCCCCTTCGGTGGCTTCCGCGCGCGGACGCGTTGTCCCCGCGCATGTCCGCTTCGCGCGAATTCCTGCTGGAGTCATTGAGTCATGGCAAAAGAGAACTTCAATCGCACCAAGCCGCACGTCAACGTCGGCACCATCGGCCACGTCGACCACGGCAAGACCACGCTGACCGCCGCCATCACCGCCGTGCAGGCGGCCCGCGGCTTCAGCAAGCCGATTTCCTACGACCAGGTCGCCAAGGCGTCCGAGTCGGAAGGCCGTCGTGACCCGACCAAGATCGTCACGATCGCCACCAGCCACGTCGAGTACGAGACGGCCAACCGTCACTACGCTCACGTCGACTGCCCCGGCCACGCCGACTACGTCAAGAACATGATCACCGGTGCCGCCCAGATGGACGGCGCGATCCTCGTGGTCTCGGGCGTTGACGGTGTCATGCCGCAGACCCGCGAGCACATCCTCCTCGCCCGCCAGGTCGGCGTGCCGAAGGTCCTCGTCTTCCTGAACAAGTGCGACATTGCCGATGCCGAACTGCTCGACCTGATCGAGATGGAAGTGCGTGAGCTCCTCAGCAAGTACGACTACCCCGGCGACGACACCCCGGTCATCCGCGGCGCTGCGTTCCCGGCCCTCACCAACCCCGGTGATGCGTCGGCGAACAAGTGCATCGCCGACCTGATGGACGCGATCGACTCGTGGATCCCGACCCCGGTCCGCGAGAAGGACAAGCCGTTCCTCATGTCGGTCGAAGACGTCTTCAGCATCAAGGGCCGCGG
>JAGWXC010000298.1 GCA_018970045.1 Planctomycetota bacterium
GACCGCGATCCACCCATGACGGAACCCGCACACGCCGAATCCGCACTCGAGCCCCGCCCATCGTCACCGTGGCTCCTCGCCTCGATCGGATCGGCGGCGCTGATCATGGGCTTCTCCTGGTTCGGTGGATTCATCAGCTGGCACGATGCCACCTCGCCGCCCTTCGACGCCGCTCCGGCGCTGACCCTGTCGACGTTCAAGCCGCATGGTGCGAAGGCCGCACACGCGGTCTGGATCCTCGCTGATCGCGCACTCTGCATCGGCCCGTACTCCGCAGCGACCTGGACGGCGCTGCGCGCCGCCGCGCTGGGCGCGGCCGTGCTGGGAAGCCTGCTCGCGTTTCGTGCCGTGCTGGTCCGCCTCGTGGGATGTGCGAGCGAGGCTGCAGCCACCCACACCGCGCGGGAAGCCCCGCGGTTGCTTGCCTGGTGGATCCTTCCCCTGCTTGGCCTGTTCATGGCCGGCGCCGTCGTGCCCATGGAGGCTCCCAGGATCGCAGGACTCGTGTGGGTCGCCCTGATGAGCGTGGCTTGGCTGCCGTGGCGCATGGCGCGAGCGGCACGCAGGACCGGACTCAGCGGCGTCGTCGGCCCAACCCTCGTGCAGGCCCTGATCGGCGTGGCCTGCTTGGTCGCCGCTGTCCTTGCCGGGGGGGCGCTGGTGGCCGTACCCGCGTGACCGCGTCCGGCCGCAGCGGATGGGCAGCAACCGTCCGGCCTCGACCGAACCGGCTGACGTCGCCACGCGTTGCTCCAAGCGCGGGCGTACAGTTCCGCTGCTCGACTTCACCCAGAACCAGGAGAACACCGTGGATCCACTGCGTCAGTTGATGACCGCCGTCCTTGCCCTGCCCGTCGTGGCCTGCGCCGCCGTGGGCCCCCAGCAACCCGCCGATGCGAAGCCTGCGGAAGCGCCCGCTGCACAGCCCGCGCCTGCGGCCGCCGAAGCCCCGAAGGCCGATGCGCCGAAGGGCGATGACACCGAGGCCGAGATCAAGAAGCTCCGCACCGAAGCCCAACTTCGCGAGGAGCAACTCGCTGCCGAGCTGGCACGCGTCCGCGCCGAGAAGGCGCGCCTCGATGCCGCGATGGGGCTGTACGCCGCACAGCAGGCCAAGGCCAACGAGCCCGAGGCGACCCGCTTGGCCGCGATGCAGCGCGAAGCCCAGCTCCGCGCTGCCACGCTCGACGCCGAGCTCGCCGCCGGCAACATGGAGATGGCCCGCATGAAGGCCGAGCAGGACCTGCTCGACATGCGCCACCGCGTGAAGCTGGCGAGCATGCGCCGCGAGCAGGAAGCGCTCGCCGCCGAGAATGCACTCACCGCCGAGAAGCGCCGCACGGAACAGGCGCGTCTGGCTGATGAGCAGATGCGCGTCGACATCGAATCGCGCACGATGGCCGGCCGGCTGGCCCAGCGCGACGCCGAGCAGAAGATGCGCGAAGCGGTCGACGTGCTTGAGACGTACCCCGAGCAGCCCTTCAAGGACGGCGTGATCACCGTCAGCGACCGGCGCATCTCGCTCAACGGCCCGATCGTGAGCGGCACCGCCGACTACGTCTGCGACCGCATCGACTGGTTCAACAACCAGGATCGCGCGAAGCCGATCTTCATCGTGATCGACAACTCGCCTGGCGGCAGCGTCATGCAGGGCTACCGCATCGTGAAGGCGATCGAAACGAGCGACGCCCCCGTGCACGTGATCGTGAAGAGCTTCGCCGCCAGCATGGCCGCGACGATCGCCACGCTCGCCCCGCACAGCTACGCCTATCCCAACGCGATCATCCTCCACCACCAGATGTCGACCGGCATCTCCGGCAACATGACCGACATCGAGCAGGAAGTGAAGATGGCGCAGGAGTGGGAGCGCCGCCTCGCCGAGCCCATCGCCCGAAAGATGGGCATCTCGATGGCCGAGTTCAAGGACCGCATGTACAAGGCCCGCA
>JAGWXC010000060.1 GCA_018970045.1 Planctomycetota bacterium
TGGACCAGTGCATGGCCACGGTGCGCAGCAGCGCCAGCAGCGTGCTCGGCGTGACCACGAGCACGTACTGATCCATGGCATTGGCGTGGAGGCTCGGATCGCTCTCGAACGCTGCCGTGAACGCACTTTCGATCGGAATGAAGAGCACGACGAACTCCATCTCGCCACCCACGGCCTCGGCGTAGCCGCGCGATGCGAGCGCCTTGACGTGGCTGCGCACGGCATCGGCGTGGGCCGCCCGCGCTGCCGTGCGTTCGGCATCGGTGGCAGTGGGCTCGATCGAGGCGAGGTAGGCCGCCAAGGGCACCTTGCTGTCGATGGCGATCGTGCGCTCCCCAGGCAACTTGACCACCATGTCAGGCCGCAGGCGGCCGTCCTGCCCGGCGACGCTCGCCTGTTCGTCAAAGTGGATGCCGGCCTGCAGGCCCGCCATCTCGACGACCTGGCGCAGGGCGACCTCGCCCCAGCGGCCGCGCTGGCGGTTGTCGCTGAGTGCGCTCGAGAGCCGCTGCGCTGCCGTGCTGGCGGCCTGCTGCAGTTCGGAGATCTGCCGGAGCTGCTCGGTGAGCGCCTTGGCATCGCCCTCGCGCTTTTCGCCAAGCGCCGTGACGAGCGCCTCCTGCTTGGCCAGCTGCTCCTGCAGCGGCTTGAGCGTGGCATCGATCGCCTGCTGGCGTGCTGCCAGATCCTGCTCGGAGAGCTTCTTCTGGCCCTCGAACTGTTCCCGAGCCTGCTTCAGGAGCTGCTCGGCGCTGGCCTGCAGGACCTTGGCGCCGGTTGCCTCAAAGGTGGCCTTCAGCTGGTCCTGTGCGCGCGTGAGGAGTTCCGCCTGTTCACGCAGGTTGCGCTCGCGCTCGTTGAGTTCGGTGCGCAGCGCACTGAAGTCGGCTTGGAGCGTGGCGCGAGCGGCAGCCTCGGCATCGGCGCGATCGCGTTCGGCCTTGGCGGCGGTGGACAGTTCCTGCGCACGCGCCGTGACCGCAGCGAGCGTGGCTTTGGTCCCGGCATGCGCCTGCTCAGCGGTCGAAGCCCGCTCGCGCGTTTGCGAGAGCTCCTGCTTCAGGCTGGCCGACTCGGTGCGAGCGAGCTCGGCTGCAGCCTGTTCCGCCGCCTGCCCGGCCGTCTGCCGCGCGCGCAGCGCAAAGAACGCGAGGGCGCTGCCGACGGCGGCGCCAAGGACGAGGCCGATGATGAGGGAGAGGGCGTCCATGGGGGGATCGTAGGGGGGCGGTCCTTGAACGGACGGACCGCTGCCCCGTGACGATCGCCCTCACGGAATCCGCGAGTTCAGCTCGTTTCTCAGCGGCGTCTCGTGCGTAGGCAACCGAGCATGCCCAGGATGCCAAGCGCGCCCGGTGCGGGAATGGCCCATGAGATCTCATCGAGCGCGAAGTCATCGCCGCCGAAGCCCGGCTGCGTGGTCAAGATGAGTCGATCGAAGGACTCGGTGGACACCACGCCCGCGAAGGCCGGGTCGAAGACCACCCCCTCGGCCAGTGAAAAAGAGCCGACGACCTGTCCGCCACGCATGATGGTGGCAAGCAACGGTGGATACTGGAATCCCGAGAGGTCGAAACCGATCGCTGTGGTCAGCACGGGCAAATTGAAGGTCAGCGAGAACGCTGGGCCGGTCGTGGTTCCGCTGCCATCACCCACGTGCAGGTAATTCGCCCCGTTGATGGTGGTGTTCTGCATGCCCCAGTTGTCAGGCCACGACGACTCGATCGCCGCAAAGCTCGATGTGCTTGAAACCCCGAGCCCGGTGACAAACTGGCCCGGTCCGAGGGGGCCCGTCGGGGCGCCCTCGAATCCCTCGGTTCTGAACGCATTGACCCCGGCGGCGAACTTCCAGGTGGTGCGGTCATTGAACGTGCTGACGGCAGCCGATGCCGAGCAGCACACGACAGCGACGGCCACGAGGTGGCCACAGTGTGCGCGCATGATTCCCTTCCCCTTGTCGTGATGATGAACTGGACTCAACCCGCACACCCCAGGTGACGGTCCATACGGTGGGACTGGGCGAATCGTTTCAAGCGAGTACAAAACTTCAACCGTGACTGCCGCCTGCCGTGCTCGCGTGGATCGACCTGGTGCCGCATGGCCAGCGTGATTCCTTGTGTTTGATGTGCCCTTGAGCCGATGACCCATTGGATCATTCGCACACAATGACCGAATTGGAAGGGACTTCCGCATGGCCGGCTTCATCATCAAGCGTGACGACGGATCGACCATGGGGCCGTTTGACCAGCAGGAGGTCAGGCGACTGATCGCCCTGCGCAAGATCGGGCCCGACACCCTGATCACCCAAGAGGGGCGCCGCAGCTGGTTCCGGTTGAGGGATGTGCCGGCCCTTGCTCGGGAATGCGAGCGGCACGGGCATGACCTGTCCGCGCCGAGCGCGCAGCCATCTCCACCGGCGTCAGCCGCGGTGGTGCCGCCTGCGCCCACCAGCCCGGGGGCACCCTCGCTTGGTGGTCCTGACGCGGCTCCGCCCATCAGCCATCGTTCCACGGATCAGCAGGCAGCAACGATGGCCGCTGCCGCGCTGGCGGTGCCCGAATCGCTTGGGATCATCGATCGAATCCTGAGGCTGGCCTTCGCGATTGGGCGGGGTGCTTCGGTCCTCATCCTCCTCGTCAGCCTGCTGGTGATGGGCGGAGCGGGGGTGCTCGTCGGCTACGCGCTGATGCCATCGGTGCAGGTTTCGCCGGCGTTGCAGCCCGCTGGAACGATGCGCGAGTTCCTCGCTGAGTGTGCCCAGCCGCCCGCTCAGCAGCAGCCCCAGGGCGCGCAGCGGCCGCGCACGAGCGCGCTCGATCCCTGCGGCCCGTACCGGGCGCGCATCAAGGCGGCGATCCGGGATCTTCAAGTGGTCGCCGAGGCCGAGGGTGTGACGTGCAACCTGCTCACTGAACTCGAGGGCGACGAGCCAGATCGCATGGTCGATGGACTGGTGGCGATTGCATCGGCGTATGCCGCGCGCCAGCCGCAGGGAGCCAATTGCTCGGGAGCCGACGCCTACAACTGGTACGTGCAGGACTTCATGACCAAGGTAGCCGAGCGCCGCGCTGAGCGCGCCGCACAACTCGCGGCGGAGGCAACTCGCAGATCCTGGGCATCGGTCGCACTGGGCGCCGCGGGCTCAGCCCTCGTGCTCTTGCTGTCGTTCCTTGCGCTGCCGTTGCTCATCCAGATCGAGCGCAATACCCGGCCGAAGGCGCTCCCGTAGACGGGTGCCATTGATCATGCACACAATCAATTGGCTACGTACCCCTCACAGATCCATCAGCGCTGCACGCGTGCCGGCCTTGGCGAGCAGGCTGGCGGCCTGGTCGGCGAAGGGCTGGCCGCTCGCGCGCACCGCGGCGATGAGCTGCTCGATCTGCTTTTCCTTGCGCAGGTAGCCGAGCACGACCGTGCCCACCGCGTTCGAGTCGATCGACGAGAAGAAGTCGATGCCTTCGCGGTAGACGATGCGGCTCGACAGGCTCTTGGCGACCATCCACGCCTGGTAGGGGGCCGGCAGCACCGTGAAGAGCCGCTCGCCCACGGCCTTGGCCAGCACATCCGGCACGTGCTCGAGGATCACCTCGCGCATCGCCGCCTTGTCGTCGGCCGTCCATGAGCCCATGCTCGCGTACACGGCGTCGGCGGCCGCGTTCATGGCCTTGGAGAGCTTCGTGCTCAGTTCCGGCAGCGGCACGCTCGGGTGGCGGCGCCCTTCGGCCAGGAGCAGCTCGGCTTCGCGCCGCGCGAACTCGCGCAGCTTGACCAGCACCTGGTCCACGAACGCATCCTTGAGCTTCATGAACTCGGCTTCCTCGAGCAGCATGCTGGCCTGGATCTCGTAGGAGCTCGTGATCACGCCGCACTTGTTCGCGCTCGAGTCCTTCATGATCAGGCAGCCCTTCTCGGAGAGCCGCACGCGCGCCTCGGGCGTGAGGAAGAGGTTCGCGCCCTCGACGATGATCGGGCTGCTGGGGCGACCATCCGCGAGGAGGTAGTCCTTCCAGTTGCGCTCGTTGATCGTGGCAGGGCGGCCGCCACCGGGCACGAAGGCATCAGCCACCACGCGGTTGTGCATGGTGTTGCGCAGCTGCGCGCCATCCGGCGCCTCGACCGGCACGATCCGGCCCTTGGGACCGAGCTTGGCCGTGTTGAAGCGAGCGATCGGCAGCCCATCCCGGAAGAGCCGCAGCAGTTCCGCATGGTCAAGGCCATCCGGATCCTCGCCGCAGCCCGAACCATCGGCCACACCCACGATGCGGGCGTTGGCGCCGTAGTCGCGTTCGAGGATCCGCATCATGTTGCCGGCGACGTCCCCATCGGGGCCACCGGTGATCTTCACCGTGAATGGCTGCTTGGTCGGCTCGATGCCGCGGGCGCGCAGCGAGCAGGCGAGGAACACGTTCACGCCCTCGCTCGTCACGCCGTAGACCTTGTGGTTGATGCCTGCGCCGGGCTTCGAGCTCATGAACGCGCTCGGCAGCGCGTAGCCACGCCGTCGCGCCCGCGCCACGATCCACTCGATGTGCTCGGGGGTGATGTTTTCATCCGGCCCGAGGTAGATGAACTCCTGGAAGCCGAGCCGATCGACCACGCGGCTGCGGACGGCGGGATCGCTCGTGATCAGGTCGAGGATGCAGTCGACGAACGCCTTGACGCAGCGGTTGGTGTCGGCGGGAACCTCGAGCAGGATCGCGCACTTCGCGCCGCCCTCGGGGATGTCCTTGTTCTTGAGTTGCTGCGCGAAGGCGAGCCCGTAGACCTCGTCGTACAGGCGATCGACCTCGCGCTCGTACTGCGCCTGCGTGGTGGGGCGCACCACGCGCAGGCCACCGCGCGCGATCTCCTTGAAGCGCACGTGGAAGCCGTTGAAGCCGCGGCCGTGCACGAAGAACGTGCCGAAGGGGGTCTCGGGCCGGGTCGTGCCGACCATGAAGGCCGGGTCGAGCCGCAGCGCGAAGCCGAAGCGATCGGCGACGTGGCAGTTCGTGCGCAGCGTGGCACGCATCGCCTCGAGCGTGGTGCGCAGGATGGTCAGCGTGGTCTCGCCGTCGGCCTTCTGTGCGGCCTCGGCATCGAGCGCCTCGAGCGCCTTGAGGAACGCAGCGTCATCGCGCGCCCCAGCCGGATCGAATCGACGCATGAAGGCATCGACGGCGCCGATCGAGATCGACTGGAACTGCTCGAGCACCGACAGCACGCGATCGCGATGGAACGCGAAGGGATTCTGCGGCGAGAGCTTCTGGTGCACGAGCGCGGCGAAGGCGCTCAATGCCTCGGCGCGGTCAAGGTCGAGCGCCGGGTGGCGGGCCTGGATCTCGAGGATGCGGTGGTCGATCCACTTCACGCGCATGAGGTCGCGAGCGGTGCGCTGCCAGGCGGCGCTCGACGGATCGATCGCGCGGCCATCGGCGGTCTGCACCACGAACCCGAGCATGGTGACGGAGCCGTGCGGCGGGTCCTTCACCACGTCGAGGTACGCGCGCACGATGCTGATGCCGGCGCGCGAGAGCACGATCGCCGTGCGCTCGAGCATGGTGCGGGTGCGGGCATTCGCATACGCGATCGTGATGCGGCTCTGCGTCGGGTCGCTTTCCGGCTCGAGCTCGATCGCGGCGCCATCCGTGCCCGAGACCTGCAGGACCATCTTGCGCTGGCGACAGAAGCGCAGGGGAGAGACCGTGAGCACGTAATCGCCGCTGCAGCCCTGCGCGTAGGTGCGCATCGCCTCCGGAGTCCACTCCCGGAAGTGCTGCGCTGCGTACTGGATCGCCGCATCGAGCCGCGACGCCTGCGCGGGCTGGCGCGGGTCGTGCGGCGTGCGCTCGCCGAACTCGAACGTGTCGATGACGAGCGAGCCGTCGAGCGCGCTGTGGATGCGTGCCGAGCGCAGGCTCAGGTCCATCGGCAGCTCCGAGACGACCGCGGCGAGCACGCCGGTCGAGTCGCCAGGGCGGATGGCCGTGATGACCGAGCCATCCTTGTTGCGCAGGGTCATGTTCAGCGGGCGGCCGCTGGTCTTGGCGGCGATGATCGCCTGAAGGTGGCTGCGGACCTCGTCGGGCGTGGTGTCCTGGAAGTAGCCGGGGCCCATCTGGCCAATGAACCAAGGGACCACGCTCTCGGCGGCGTCGCGGTAGGTCTGGAGCAGGTCAGCCGTGAGCTGGGCCCGGTCGAGGGTGCTGGAAGTCGTGCCCGTTGAAGACGCTTGGTCCATCTCCTATTCTTACCAATTCGCGCCTCTGTCCCGGCGCAGACCATGCCCGCGATCTCGATCGGCAATTTCGACGGCGTGCACCTGGGCCACCAGGCGCTGGTCGCCCGGGCCGGCGCGGGCATGACGGCCGTGACCTTTGACCCGACCCCCAACGAAGTGCTCGGGTTACCGGTACCGCCGCGGATCATGGGGCCTCGACGCCGCGATCACTTCCTGCGCGCAGCGGGGGCGGCAAACGTCCTGACGCTCGCGACCGACCGTGCGACGCTGGGCTTGGCGCCCGAGGAGTTCCTCCGTTGGCTCCGCGATCGCGTGCCGTTCGGGCGCATCGTCGAGGGCCCTGACTTCCGATTCGGCCACCGTCGCTCAGGCGACGTGACGACGCTGCAGGAGCTCGGGCCCAAGCTCGGGTTCACGGTCGAGGTCGTGCCCGAGGTCGAGGCCTCGCTCCACTCCGGTCATGTCGTGGCCGCACGCAGCACCACGGTGCGGTGGATGATTCAGCACGGTCGCGTGGCCGATGCCGAGCGATTGCTCGGTCGCCCGCATGAACTCGTGGGCACCGTCGAACAGGGCGATCAGCGCGGTCGCACCATCGGCTTCCCCACGGCCAACCTGGCCTGCGATGGTTGTCTGCTGCCGGCCGACGGTGTGTACGCCGCCACGGCGCACCTCGACGATGGCCGTGCGTTCATCGCGGCCGTCAGCGTCGGCATCAAGCCCACGTTCACCGGTGCGCGTCGTACGGTCGAGGCGCACCTCATCGGTTTCGATGGCGCGATCGGCGACTACGGCTGGTCGATGCGGCTGGAGCTGCGTCGCTGGGTGCGCGATCAAGTCCGGTTCACCAAGGTGGATGACCTGATCCGCCAGATCGGCGCCGACACCGCTCGATGCCGCGAGGAACTCCATGCCTGACTCCTTCCAGTACACGAGCAACGCCACGCCCGCCGAGCTCGCCGCAACGATCCGTGCGTGCACGGACGCCTGCGTCATCACGCACCAGAAGCCTGACGGCGATGCGATGGGCAGCCTGCTTGGGGCGGTGCGCATGTGCCGCGCGCTGGGCAAGCGGGCGGTGGGGTACGTCGCGGGTGCGGTCGATCCCAACATCCAGTCGCTCGCCGAGCCCGGCGAGGTCCGCCACGTGAGCCGTGGCCTGCCCGGCCCGTCGCATGACCTGGTCATCATCGTCGACACCGGATCGCGGTCGCAGCTCGAACCCTATCTGCCCTGGCTCGAACCCCTGCGCGACCGGGCAATCCTGATCGATCACCATCGTTCGGGCGATGACTTGGCCGCGCTGCGGCTCGTGCGCCCCGAGTGCGCGAGCGCCACCATGGTCGTGGCTGATGTCGTGCGAGCGCTCGACATCAGCATGGTTCGGCCCGGTGGCCACGCGCATCGTTCGATCGCCGAAGCGATGTTTGCCGGGCTCGCCACCGATACCGGCTGGTTCCGTTTCTCGAGCGCCGACAGTGCCGCGTTCGCGCTGGCGAGCGAGCTGCTTGCGCTCGGTGTTGACAAGAGCACGCTCTACCGCCAGCTCGAGGAGAACGAGCGCCCTGAGCGGCTGGCGGCCACGGCCCAGGCTCTCGCCAGCCTGCGCTTCCTGCAGGATGGCCGCATCGCCGTCATGCAGCTGCGCCCCGAGGACTTCGAACGCTCGAAGGCCCGCCCCGAGGACATCGGCGGCGTCGTGAACAGCACCATGATGGTGGGCTCCGTCTGCGTGAGCATCCTGATGACCGAGCAGGAGCGGGGGATCACCAAGATGAGCTTCCGCAGCAAGCCCCGAGGCGGCGGCCAGCCGTACTACGACGTCAACGTGCTTGCCAGCCAGTTCAATGGCGGCGGCCATGCGCAGGCGGCGGGTGGCCGGGTCAAGCTGTCGATGGACGAGGCGTGGGCGATGGCGCAGCCGATTCTTGAGGCGTACCAGCCCGAGCCGCCCCCGGCCTGAGTAGCGTCACGGATTGAGGGGCATTGCCCCGGATCGGGCTACGGACCGGTCGAGCCCGTCGGAAGCTCAAGCGCCGCCGCGCTGGAACCGCGCTGCACGCGACCCTACGATTTGGCCATGCACACCCACGCCGTCGTCGTCCTTGCCCTTGCTGCGTCACTCGTTGGCTGCGATGGCGGCAGCACCGCATCGACCGCCGAGGCACCGAAGGCCGTGATCCCCGCGGCCTACACCAAGAGCTTCTCGGTGAAGGGCATGCACTGTGATGGCTGCGCGAAGACCGTCGCGAAGAAGGTCAAGGCCGTCGAGGGCGTGGCTGACTGCACGGTCGACCTGCAGGGCGAGCGCGCAACCGTGGGCATGGACGATGCCAAGCGCACGCAGGCCGTGATCGATGTCGTGAAGAAGCTCGGCTACGAGGTCGAGCCGATCGATGACTCGGCACCGACGGCCGCGCCCGCAGCGGATCCCGCGGCACCCGCCGCCGAGCCCACGGCACCCGCTACGACGCCCGCCACCTGAGGAAGGCCGGCAGCGCGACGACCGCCACGATCACGCACGCTAGGCTCCCGACGAGCATGGCCCAGCCGAGGCTCGCGAGCCCACGGTGGTCAGCCAAGACCAGTGCACCGAATCCGATGGCCGTCGTCACGCCGGTGAAGGCCGTGGCGGTGAGCGTGGCGGGCAAGCCTTCGGGGTCGCGCTTCCAGCGATGCAGCACGTGAATGGCGCTGTCGATGCCCAGGCCCAGCAGCATGGGCACCGCGAAGAAGTTGGCGAGGTTGAGCGAGAGCCCGAGCGGACCCAGCAGACCCAGCATGAGCAGCACACCCGCGACGACGGTCGCCGTGGCCAGCAGTGCCGTGCGCAGCGAACCGAAGTCGATCCATGCGATGGCGAGGATCGCCGCCAGCGAGAGCCACGAGACGAACTCGAAGGCACGGCGCATGTCGCCGATCGACTCGACCTGCGTGACGGGGACGCCGGTGACGTCGGGGTCGATGGTCCGCACCCGCGTGACGAACTCGCGCAGCGTCGGCTCATCCCAGGCATCGCCCGCAGGAACGACCTGCAGCAGCCATGACCCCGCAGGCGAGATCGAGCGTGCACGCACAGCCGCGGGCAGGGCATCGCGCACGCTCATCAAGCATCCCGCTCGGAGTTCGGCGAGTGCGCGCTCGGTGCGTGCGGCGCGATCGTTCAGTTCCGTCAGCATCAAGGTGGCCTGCGCGGGGTCAGCGAGGGCGCGCTCGATCGCACGCCACCGCGCGGCCAGCGCCGTGAGGACCGGTGCGCCCTCGGCTTGACCGGAGCTCCCTGCGAGTGTCGCGAGCCGATCGAGGCCCGCGGCGATGCCTCGAGCTCGCTCCGACGAGACATCAATGGTGGTCGATGCGGTCGGCTCTGCAGCGGGCTCGCTCGAGGGCGCTGCGGTGGTGGCATGCGCCGAGTGAGATGCCGATGGCGTGGCAGCGTTGGCATGCTCCGGATCAGTCCTGGCGGGCTGGTACGCGAGCGGTGCTGGAATGGCTGCAGCCAACTCGGCGCGGGCGCGGTCGGCTGCAGCCGTGGGCAGACGGATGACATCGAAAGCACTGCGAATCGTGGCCACTTCGGGCAACCCGCGCAGGGCCTCGCGCATCGTCCAGGCAGCGTCGGGGCCGCTGACGGTCGAGGCTGCAAACCACGTCTGCGTGGCATCGTCAGCGAGCACACGCTGTTCCCAAGCCACGCTGTCGAGTCCCTCGGCCTGCATCGAGAGCAAGTTGGCATCGAAGCGCAGGCTCGATGGTGCGACCACTGCCGCGGCCGCGATCGCGATCGCCGTGATGCCCACCACCAGACGCGCCGGTGCACGCATCCAGATCGTGGTGGTGCGGGGCGGTGCGGTCGCCGCGCCGCCAGCCAGAACCAGCAGTGCGGGCAGCACCGTGACCATGACCACGGCACTGGTGATGAGCCCGGCGCAGGCGAGCATGCCGAGTTCACGCAGTCCGCCGAAGTCGGTGATGATGGCGAGCGCGAAGACCACGGCTGTGGCGCACGCTCCCGAGAGCGTGCCGGGGCCGGCCTCGCGCACGGTGCGTTCGGCGGCGTGTGCATGCGAACCGCTGGCCAGGTACTCGTTGAACCGGCTCACGATGTGCACGCCGTAGTCGAGCCCCGCGCCGACGAGCACCAGCAGGAACACGCTGGACAACAGCGTGATGCGACCGACCAGGAGCCATGCGAGCCCCATGGTGATGCCGACCGCGATGCCGAACGCCGCCACGGCCAGGAGCGGTCGACGCGTGCCGCGGAACAGCCAGATGAAGAGCACCGTGATCACGGCCAGCGAAAGCAGGCTCGATCGCCCCATGTCGGCATTGCTCGTGGCCAGCTCATCCTCCTGAAGGACAGGCTTGCCGGTCAGGCCGATCTCAACGCCGGGGTGGTGCGCCTGCACGCTCGCGAGCGCTTCGCGAACGGCCGCCAGCGGCGCAGCGATCGCATTGAAGTTGGCGAAGTCCTTGGCAGGCATGGCCTGCACGAACCAGAGCCGACCATGCTCGGAGCGCAAGAATCGCTCTGGCAGCGCAGCACCGAGCGAGCGATCCTCGGCTGCAGTCGAGTCCGTGGAGTGAGTGTTCGCAGTGCTAGGCTCGTGGTCATGGGGCAGGGGCGGGGCCAACGCATCGAGCGTGACGATGGCCGACTCGATCCCGGCACGATCGGGCAGGGGTGAGGTGATGGCGCGCTCGGCCTGCTGGAGTGCCGTGGGCGCCTGGCCGTGTGCCAACAGGTTGAGTGCCTCACGAGCGCGCGCCAGTTCGTGCAGGTCGCGTTCCGACATCGCGTGCGGCGCCACGCGCCATTGCTCCTCGGGCGTGATGCTGGCGTGAACCCACGTCAGCTCGCCACGCTCGACCAGCGGTGCAAGCGCTTCCCGCACGGCGAGCACCGCCGCCTCGGCACGTTGCTCGGCAAGCGCATCCGTGCCGAGCGGATCAATGACCACGATCATGTCCTCGAGGTCGCCAAACTCATCGAGGAACGCCTGGTACCGCTGCATGAACGGCCGATCAGGCCCGATCAGCGCGTTCGTGTCGGCGTCCAAGGGCACATGGAGCGCTCCCAACCAGCCGCCGACCGCTGCAGCGACCACCGCGACGCTCAGCACGGCTCCCGGTGCACGGGTGCTGATTGCGGCCGCAAGGTGGGCGAGCGTGCTGAAGGGGTTGGTCCAACGCATTATCAGACCTCAACAAGGGTCGCGAGACCATCACTCTAGTCGCGAGCCGTCAACCGGCATGGATTGTCGAAAGCGGCCGGAAATTGGTGGTGTCGCGATCGCAGGATGTCATCCTGAGTGCGTTCAGGCTCCTCGTGGGGCCGTGGGAGATTCATGCCATGAAGACCAGCCTTGCCGCCATCGTGATGGCCTCTGCCATCGCAGCACCTGCCGTCGCACAGCAGTCGGTCGCCCGGCAGTGGAACGATGAGCAACTTGCGGCCATCCGTCGCGACCTGGCTCGGCCCACGGTGCACGCGCGCAACCTCTATCACGTGAGCGCGGCGATGTGGGATGCGTGGGCGGCGTTCGATCCCGATGCGTTGCCGGCGATCGCGGTCAACATTCCCGACATGACCGCTGGCGACGTCAACGCCGCCCGCAACATGGCGATCTCGTACGCGGCGTATCGCGTGCTCAACAATCGTTTCTCCACGGGCCCCGGCGCTGCGGTGAGCCTGGCTGCCTTCACGTCGCGCATGAATGCGCTCGGCTACAACCCGAGCTACACCGGAACGGCCGGCGGTACGCCGGCGGACCTGGGCAACGCGATCGCCGCCGCCGTGATCGCGCACGGCCTCACGGACGGATCGAACCAGCAGAACGGCTACGCCAACCAGCAGTACGTGTCGATCAACGATCCGCTGATCGTTGACCTTCCCGGCAATCCGTGGGCGATCAACCCAAGCCGCTACCAGCCGCTGGCGCTCGACTTCTTCGTCGACCAGAACGGCAATCCGATCCCGGGCGGCTTCCCTCCGTTCCTGTCCCCGGAATGGGGCTTCGTGACTCCATTCGCGCTCACCCCGTCGGATCGCACGGTGCAGC
>JAGWXC010000061.1 GCA_018970045.1 Planctomycetota bacterium
CGCCGCCGCCGCCACCACCGCCGCCACCCTGCGCGGGCGGACGGGCTTCGTTGACGGTCAAGGTGCGACCGTCAAACTGGGTGCCGTTGGTCTTTTCGATGGCTTCGTTGCCCTGGGCAGCGTCGCCCATGGTGACGAAACCGAAGCCGCGGCTGCGACCGGTGTCGCGATCCTTGGCAATGAACACGTCGACGACAGTTCCGAACTGCTCGAAGAAAGAGCGCATGTCGTCTTCAGTAGTACCGAACGGCAGATTGCCGATATAGAGCTTCACGAGGCATTCCTTTCAATGCGGGACAACAAGGCCGATGATTCGAGATCCCACATTGACGAAAGCTGGCTCGAAACTCGGACGAGGCGTGCTGGAGTGACGGCACCGTGCCGATTCCAGCGTGATCGAGTGTAGCGGATCGGCTCATTCCCACCAAGCACTGCAGACAATTCCCCATGGCCACCAACCACCTGTCGTTCCACCAGCGCATCGCAGGCCGCCTCACCCTGCTTGGCGTGATTCCTGCCGTGCTGTTATTGGGCATCTTCACGGCCGTGAAGATCCGTAGCGATTACGAGCGAGCCGTCGAGGAAACGGAGGTCCGCCTGCAGCGCGTGGCAGCGCAGGTTGCCGCGCGACTCGATGCGCAGAATCGTGTGGCCTGTGAACTCGTGCAAACGATGGCGCTGCAGCGAGGCGCGCGATGGGACGACGGGGCGATGGGCGATCGGGAACGAACGCTGTCCTTGATGGGCGAGTTGCTCAAGGCGAATCCCTGGTCGATCGGCACCTACTTCGCCTTCGAGCCCAACGCCGATGGCCAGGATGCCCACTACCTCGCCAACCCGCTGCCCAACGTGCAGCACCCCGGCAGTGGGCAGTTCGTGCCGTACGCGTTCCTTGACTGGCGAAACGGCAACACGCTGGCGTTCAAGCCGAACATCGACATGGAAACCAGCCTGTACTACGCCGGCGTGCGCGAGCTCTGGCGTTCCTCGCAGCAGGTGAAGGCCCGCATCACCGAGCCGTACGTGTACGACGGCCAGGCGATGATCGAGACCGTGTCCCCCATCGTGGTGAACGGTGCCTTCAAGGGGATTGCCGGCGCCGACCGCGCGCTGCGTGACATCGCTTCACTCGTGCGCGAAGAGAGCGAACTGCATGGGGTCGATGCTTTCGTGATCAGTTCGGGCAGTTCCGTGCCGGGCTTCATCAAGCCCCGCGCGTTCATCACCGCGACGACCGACCGCAAGGACGCCGCCGAGGATGCCATCGAAGGCATGCTGCGCACGAAGGCGGTCGAGGCATCGCCCTATGCAGCGCTGTTCGAGCCGATGCTCAGCGAGTCGATGGGTGGCGGCAGCGCGATGAGCATGGCAAAGCTCCGTACCGCGATCGATCCCGTGACGGGGCAGCCCTGCATGTGGGCGCACCAGGTCCTGCCCCTGCCCGATGGACACCGGTGGGATGTCATCGTGCGCGAAAGCGAGCAGGATGCCCTGGCCAGTGCGGAGGCTGGATTGATCACGCAGATCCTCACCGCAGGTGGCGGCGTGGCGCTGCTCGCCGTGCTGTTGCTTGCACCGGCGATCCTCGTCGGCAAGCGGTTGGCGGTCGCCTCGACGAGTGCGACGGCGATGGCCGGCGGCGACCTGAGCGGCTCCGCACCGCACTGTGATGGCCGCGACGAGGCGGCGCACCTCGTCAACGCGCTCGGTGCGATGCACCACGGCATGGAATCCCTCATCAGCAAGGTGAAGGAAGCCACGATCAACATCAATTCGACCGCGACCGAGCTCACCGCGACGGCGCGGCAGCAGGAGCGCAACTCGCACGGGCTGAGCGCCAGCACCACGCAAGTCGCCGCTGCTGCCAAGCAGATCGCCGCCACGAGCACGGAACTCGGTGACACCATGGAGCGCGTGGCGCTGACTGCTGCACGCGCAGCGGAGCTGGCACGCAGCGGTCGCAGCGGCCTCGATGGCATGGGCGAGACGATCCGTGGGCTCGAGGATGCCACCGCGGGCATTGCGGCAAGGCTCTCGGCGATCAGCGAGAAGGCAGCGACGATCAACGGCGTCGTGACGACGATCACGAAGGTGGCCGACCAGACCAACCTGCTCTCGGTCAACGCCGCGATCGAGGCCGAGAAGGCCGGCGAGCATGGCGTGGGATTCCTCGTGGTCGCGCGCGAGATCAGGCGCCTGGCCGACCAGACCGCCGCCGCCACGCTCGACATCGAGCAGACCGTGCGGCAGATGCAGACCGCGGTGAGCACCGGCGTGATGGAGATGGACCGCTTCGCCGAACAGGTGCGCCGCGGCGTGCGTGATGTGGGCACGATCGGCGGCCAGCTCGGCCAGATCATCGAGCAGGTCGACGAAGGCAGCGCGCAGTTCGCGGATGTCAACCGCGGCATGAAGAGCCAGAGCGAGGGCGCGCGCCAGATCAGCGATGCGATGGGCCAGCTCACCACGACGACACGCGAGACGATGCTCGCCGCGGAAGAGTCGTCGCGTGCGGCGGATCGATTGCTCGCCGCGATGGCCGAACTCAAGACCGCCGTCGAGGCCTTCAAGATCCGCCGGGGCTGATCGATGCGTCACCTGTGCGTGATGATCGGTGGCGAACGGTTCGCGCTGGCGGCGAAGGATGTGCACGAAGTCGCACCGGCGATCGCGGCTCGCCATGTGCCAGGCGCACCGATCTGGTGCCGGGGCTTCGCCTGCGCGCGCGGGAACTGGTTGCCGCTCGTGCACGCGGCGGCGCTCCTCGGCCTTCCCGCCGCAGCCGCCACCACGGCGAGCCGCACGCTGCTCATGCGGCCCGATGGCGCGCCGGCCCTGCTGCTTGAAGTCGATGAAGTGCTCGAGCTCGCGGAACTCGACCTGACGGGCAGCCACCCGGGGCTCGCCATCGATGCGCTCGCGTGGCTCGGGCCGATGTGCACGCATGGTGGGCGCAGCGTGCAGGCGATCGACGCCGCTGCACTGGCGCAGCATCCAGCTCTGGCCATCGTGCGCGATGGGACACCTCGCGCATGAGCCATCCCGTGCGTGCCTTGCTCATCGAGAACGGCGGCATCGATGCGGCGCACTGCGAGGGTGCGGCGTTCGAAGCCCTGTGCGCTGCCGAGCGACGACGCCTGGGTGCGCACGATGACGAGGACCTGGCGCGCCACCTGCGAGCCGATGAGGCGGCGCTGCATGCCTTCGTGGCGCACGTCGCCGTGCCGGAGACGTGGTTCTTCCGCTACCCGATGAGCTTCGAGGCCTTGCGTGCGCACCTTGCAGGTCGAGATCGGCCCGTGCGCATCGCCAGCATCGGTTGCGCCACGGGCCAGGAGGCCTACGCCGCTGCCGCCACGGCACTGGCCGCACTGGGACCCGGTGGAAGCGTGAGCGTGGAGGCCTTCGATCGCAATCCGGTCGCGATCGAGGTTGCACGCCGTGCGCACTGGGCGAGCTCGCTGGCCCTGCGGGGCAGCGTCCCGTCGTGGGCAGAGCCCTGGATCAGGATCGAATCGCACGGTGCATGGATCCACCCGCAGGTCAAGGCGGCCGTGTCATGCGCCCACGTTCGTTCGAGTGCGCACATGATCGAGGTGCTCGAGGGCCGGTCGTTCGATGTGGTGATGTGCAGGAACCTGCTCATCTACCTGGATGCACCCACGCGTGATGCGCTGGTGGCGACCATGGTGCGCACCGTGCCCGTGGGCGGACTGTTGATGTTCGGGCACGCGGAGCGGGTGGAGCTGGGTCCATCGTGGTACCGGGATGACCGCGCCGAGAGCTTCGCGTGGCATCGCGGCGAACTGCCTCCGCTGGTTGCGCCGCCACCTGCATCGTCGATCGGCTCCGGCACGCAGCGTGCACCCGCTCCACGAGTGACCGACCGCCATCCGCGGCGACCTGCGGTCGAGCATGACGACCCAACGATGCCCGTGTCGCGCGCGCAACCGACGGCGCCCGAGGCTGGTGCTGCACAGCCAGAGGCACCATCACGTGAGGGCGCGACCCTGGCGCAACAGGTCGACGTGCTCCTTGCGCGAGCCGAGTCGGCCATGGCGGCCAGCGAACACGACCGCGCGCACGACCTGCTTGAGCAGGTCGTGTATCTGGCGCCGCAGCACGATCTGGCGATGCTGGCGTTGGCCTCGGTGGCTGAGCGGCTCGGTCGGCCGGACGAGGCACAGCGATGGCGGACCCGGGCGCAACGGGCGGCCACGCACGGACGGAGCGCGACATGAGCGAACACCGCCCACTCACCGCCGCGGAACTCGAGGCCAACGCCGAGGCCTTCGCGCGCATCATCGAGCAGGAGCGCGCCAACGATGTGCATGCCGTGCTCGCACGCGTGGGTTCATCGTGGATCGCCGTGCCGGCTGCGCGCGTGCTGCGCGTGACCCGCGCGGTGAAGCCCCATCGCATCCCGCACCGATCGCACCGCGCGCTGCGCGGGCTCGCCAACATCGAAGGCGAGGTGGCGATCGTGATGGATCTGGCCTCGCTGTGCGGCTTCAGCTGGTCGCCGACCGGCGATGACGCCGCGCGCATGATCGTGCTCGGCGAGCGCGGCGCCGCGTGGGCCTTCGAAGCCGACGAGGTCCCGGGCACCGTCGCCGGCAATGCGCAGGACCTTCTGGCAGCGCCGCTCACGGTGGCGGCGACCGGTGCAGGCTTCACCACGCACCTCATGCCATGCGCCACGGGCCACGCGGGCATCCTTGATGTGGATGCCCTGCTCGCGGCGTGCACCGAGGCGGTGCGGTCATGAGCCTCGGCGGCTTCAGCATGTTCGACCTGTACAAGGCCGAGGCTGAGCAGCACGGCCGCGCGCTCAGCGATGGGCTGGTGGCGCTCGAGAGCGCCACGGACCCCGCCTTGGTCGAGCCGCTCATGCGTGCCGCGCACAGCATCAAGGGTGCGGCGCGGATCGTTGGGTTCGAGCAAGTCGTCACGCTCGCGCATGCGATGGAGGATTGCCTCGTGCGGCTGCAGCGCGGGCAGGAACCCATCGTGCCGGCGCGCGTGGATCAGTTGCTCAAGGGCACCGATCTCCTGGTGCAGAGCGCACAGGTGGCGGAAGCCGACGTGCCCGCGTGGAACGCCGCGAACGCCGGTGCGATCGCCGACCTGGCGAGTCAGTTGCAGCAGCCGGCGGCATCGATCGCCGATGCACCCCGCTCGGCGGCGGACATCCTTGGAGCGGCTCCGCGTGGGCCAGCGTCTTCGGCGGCTCCAGCGTCCGCATCGGCGCCTGCCCCTGCCCCGACATCTGCCTCGGCACCCGCGCCTGCATTCGCGCCTCCATCCACGGATGCACCTGCGCTTCCACCTGCATCAACGCCGACCGCACCGCCGATCGATCCGGCGAGTGCCACGGCGAAGGCGATCACCGCGCCGAGCACCAGCGGAACCAACTCCAGCGCTTCGGCGAAGATGTCGTCAACCGCAACGTCATCCTCGACCAAGCCGGCCGCCGCTGAGAGCAGCGTCATGGTCCGCTCGCGCAACCTCGATCGGCTCATGCGGCTTTCGGGCGAGGGCATGGTCGAGGCCCGACGGCTCGATGCCATGCAGGCACGGCTGCGCGCGATCCGCACGCGCGAGCGGGCGCTCGAGGATCTCTTCGATCGCCGGCGCCAGCGGCAGGACGTGAGCGACCTGGACCTTGAGCAGGCGCATGCGGCGATCCGCGGCGAAGTCGCGCTGCTCGAAGCCGACCTGCAGGCGCACCTGCGCCGGACCGAGGAACTCAGCACCACGTTGCACCACGAGGCGATCGATTGCCGCATGCGGCCCTTCGGCGACGCGTGCTTGACGATCCCGCGCACCGTGCGCGACCTCGCTCGATCGCTCGACAAGGATGCAGCGGCACGGCTCGAGGGCCAGTCGGTGAGCGTGGACCGCGACATCCTGCGCAAGCTCGAGGCGCCGCTCACGCACCTGGTGCGCAACGCACTCGATCACGGCATCGAGTCGCGAGCGGAGCGGACGGCCAGCGGGAAGCGCGCCCAGGCCACGGTGCGGGTCACGGCCGTGCATCAGGCCGGCATGCTCGTGGTGGAGGTCGCCGACGACGGCCGCGGGATCGACCTCGCCCGGCTGCGCACGAAGATCGTCGAGCGCAACCTGAGCACGACCGATCTCGTGGCACGCATGAGCGACCGCGAACTGACGGACTTCCTCTTCCTGCCCGGCTTCAGCACGGCGAAGGCAGTCACCGATCTCTCGGGCCGCGGCGTCGGGCTCGACGTGGTGCAGACGACCGTGCACGAGGTCGGCGGCAGCGTCGAGGTGCAGACCGAGCTTGGTCGAGGCACGACCTTCCGCATGCGCTTGCCGGTCACGCTCAGCGTGCTCCGTGCAGCGATCGTGTCCATCGCTGGGGAGCCGTATGCCATGCCGCTCGCCCGCATGGAGCGCATCGATCGGCTTGATCACCACACGCTGGAGCATGTCGAAGGCCGCTTGGCGGCGCGCGTGAATGGGGAGATCATCGGTCTCGTGCGCGGCGATGAGCTGCTGGGGGTGCCGGGCGATGCCGAGAGCGGCGCCCTGGCCGTGGTGAGCCTGCGCACCCGCCAGCGCACGCTCGGCGTCATCGTCGATGGCTTCCTGGGCGAGGAGGACGTGGTCGTGCAGCCGCTCGACGAGCGGCTGGGGACCGTTCCGCACGTGTCCAGCGCCAGCGTGCGCCAAAGCGGCGAGCTGGTGCTGATCCTCGATGCCGATGCGATGGCGATCGATGCCGCACGGCGGCTCGACGAAGGCACGCTGCGCGGGGCAGCCGCCGGAAGCGAGGATGCGCGCCGGCGCGTGCATCGCGTGCTCGTCGTCGAGGATTCGCTCACGGTGCGTGAAGTCGAGCGGCAGATGCTCACGCGCGCGGGCTACCAGGTCGACGTCGCGGTCGACGGTCTCGACGGCTGGAATGCGCTGCAGCGGGAGCGCTACGACCTCGTGCTCAGCGACGTGGACATGCCGCGCATGAACGGACTCGAGCTCGTGCGGCGCATCCGCGCGGACCGGCGGCTTTCGCACCTTCCGATCGTGATGGTCTCGTACAAGGACCGCGAGGAGGATCGGCTCGCTGGGCTCGAAGCGGGCGCGACCGCGTACCTGACCAAGGGCGCGTTCCACGATCGGACGCTCCTCGACACGGTGGCCGACCTGATCGCCGCATCGGCCGATTGATGCCACGGGTACAGTCCTACAGTGCGTGTTGCGATCGTCAATGACCTGAAGCTCGCCGTGGAAGTGCTGCGCCAGTCGGTGCTGCGCATCCCGGGCGCCGAGGTCGCGTGGATCGCCGAGGATGGGCGCCAGGCGATCGAACGGTGTGCCGAGGATCGGCCCGACGTCGTGCTCATGGACATGCAGATGCCCGTGATGGATGGCGCCATCGCGACGCGCGAGATCATGCGCCGCACGCCGTGCCCGATCATCGTCGTCACGGCGTCGATCCAGGCGAATCTGGATCGCGTGTACGACGCGCTGGGCGCAGGGGCGCTCGACGTCACGACCACGCCGACCTTCGGCCCGGGTGGCTCGATCGACGGACTCGACTCGCTCGCGCGCAAGATCGATCACGTGCGGCAGCTCGAGCACGGTCACGCCGTACGCCTGCCCCAGGCTTCGCGCGCTGCGCCAAGCGGCCGCGGGATCATCGCGATCGGCGCCAGCACCGGCGGGCCGCAGGCACTGGCGGCCGTGCTTCCCCGCGGCATGGAGCTTCCGGCGCCGGTCGTCATCGTGCAGCACATCGACCGTGCCTTCGCACCCGGTCTTGCGGAGTGGCTCGCCCGCGAGACAGGTCATGCCGTCACGATCGCGCAGGATGGCCAGGCCCCGACCGTGGGCATGGTTCATGTCGCCTGCAGCGACGATCACCTCGTGCTCGAGGGTGGTCGCTTCGCGCATCGCGCCGAGCCGCGCACGCTGGCGCATCGGCCATCGGTCGACGTCTTCTTCGAGAGCCTCGTCGGCCAGCCCCGCGGCGTAGCGGTCCTGCTCACAGGCATGGGCCGCGACGGTGCCGAAGGCCTGCGCGCTCTGCGTCGCGCAGGATGGCACACGATCGCGCAGGACGAGGCCACCAGCGTGGTCTGGGGCATGCCGGGCGCGGCCGTCGCGCTCGGCGCCGCCGTCGAAGTCCTCCCCATCAACCGCATCGCGCAGGCCATCGAGATCGCCTGCGCTGCACCCAGGAGCGCATGATGAGCGAGCTTGCCGGAACGATCACCCCCCGCATCAGCGTGCTGCTCATCGATGACCAGGCGATCATCGGCGAGGCGATGCGCCGCATCTGCGCCACGCAGCCCGACATCACCTACCACTTCGTGAGCGATCCGACGAAGGCGATCGAGGAAGCGCTGCGCGTGCGGCCCACGGTCATCCTGCAGGACCTGGTCATGCCCGGCGTGGACGGGCTCGACCTGGTGCGCGACTTCCGCAAGGAGCCGGGCACGGCCGAGATCCCGCTCGTCGTCCTGAGCTCGAAGGAAGAAGGCACGACCAAGGCCGAGGCCTTCGCGCGCGGCGCCAACGACTACATGGTCAAGCTGCCGGATCCGCTCGAGATCATCGCGCGCATCCGCTACCACTCGAAGGGCTACATCGCCGCGCTCGAGCGCAATGCCGCCTACGAAGCCCTGCGCTCGGAACTGCACCAGGCCGCCGAGTACGTGCGCAGCCTGCTTCCCGAGCCCATCGACGAGCCACGCCTGCGCACGAGCTGGGAGTTCACGCCCTCGGCCTCGCTCGGCGGCGACTGCTTCGGCTATCGCATGCTCGATGGCGACCGGTTCGCGTTCTGGCTCATCGACGTCTGCGGTCACGGGGTCGGGCCGTCACTCCTCTCGGTGAGCGTGCGCAACATGCTGCAAGGCCTCACCGGCTCGCTCGACCTGGGCGAACCCGGGCTCGTGATGGCGGCGCTCAACGCATCGTTCCAGATGTCGAAGCACAACAACCTGTACTTCACCGGCTGGTACGGCGTGCTCGACCTGCGCACACGCTCGCTGCGATGGTCGGGCGGCGGCCACCCACCGGTCATGGCGGTCGGGCCATCGGGCGTGCGTGAATTCGAGTCACAGAACCCGATCGTGGGCATGATCGACGGCATGCCCTACGAAGAGACGCAGGTGCATCTGGATCGCGGCGACCGGCTCTACCTCTACAGCGATGGCCTCGTCGAGATCCAGCTCGCGGACGGTTCGGTCTGGAGCCACTCGCAGTTCCGTGAGTTCCTGACGCGCGATGCGCTGCACACGGCCCAGCCGCTCAAGCGCATGCTCGAGCACACGACGCAGTTGCAAGGGTCGCCGCACTACGCCGACGACGTCAGCGCCGTTGAGATCGAGGTGCGCTGAAGCATGTCGACCGGGGAGCAATGGTCGCTCTTCGGTGGGTCGGGCGATGAACCGGCCATCGATGGTGCCGTGGCGCCCTGCGCGCACGATCCAGCGCTCGCGGCGCTCGGTGCGTCGATCCCAGCCTCGATCAGGCTCGGCACCAGTTCATGGAGCTTCCCCGGCTGGAAGGGGCTGGTCTATGCGGGCCGACACAGCGAGTCGGCGCTTGCGCGCGATGGACTGCGCGCCTACGCGCAGCACTCGCTCCTGCGCACGGTCGGCGTGGACAAGACCTACTACCGCCCTGCACCGATCGAGGAGTTCATGCGGCTGGCGGGGCAGGTCCCGCGCGACTTCCGCTTCCTGGTGAAGGCGCACGAGTCGATCATGCAGCCTGCACAGCCGCTCGATGGCTGGCGACCTGCACCCGGAGCGCCGCATCGACCCTCACGATGGCTCGATGCCGCCTTCGCGGCCGATGAGATCGTGGCACCGTGCGTGGGCGGGCTCGCCGAGCGCTGCGGACCGATCCTCTTTCAATTCTCGCATCTTGGGGTGCGCAGCGACCGCGAGGCGGAACACATCATCGCCGCGGTCGGTGAGTTCCTCGCTCGTCTGCCGCCGGGCCCGCTCTACGCGATCGAGTGGCGTGACCGCCGCATGCTCCGGCCGCAGTACGTGGACATGCTTCGATCCACGGGTGCGAGCCACTGCTATTCGGTCCATCCATCGATGCCACCCCCGATGGCGCAGGCCGAGCAGGTGCCCGTGGACGCCAACCGCGTGCTCTGCTGCCGGTGGATGCTCCACAGCGGACTCTCGTACGAGGAGGCCAAGGAGCGCTACGCACCCTTCGATCGCATCGTCGATCCCGATCCCACTGGCCTCGTCTCGTGGGTCAGGCTGAACCGGCATGCCGCAGCGGCGGGACTTGCCGGATTCGTCATCGTGAACAACAAGGCCGAGGGCAGCTCGCCACGATCCGTCGAGCGGCTTGCACGGGCCTTGCACGATGATGGTATGACGCGCGCATGAGCACACCGATCGACCGCCGTGATGCCCTTGCCGCAGCTGCAGGACTCGCGCTGGCGCCGCTCCTGGGCCGTTCGCGCGCACAGGCCGTCGCCGCGCCGATCCAAGCGGCAACGCTGGCGAAGCCCTTCCGCCTGATCCACATGACCGACATCCACGTGCAGCCCGAGCGCCAGGCCGAGCGCGGCGCGGCGCAGGCGTGGGCACGCGCACAGGAGCTCAAGCCCGATCTCGTCATCACGGGCGGCGATACGGTCATGGATGTGTTCGATGCCAAGCGCGACCGCGCCAAGGTCATGCGCTCGTGCTACGAGAGCATGATGAAGGACGTGTCGGTGCCGGTGCTGCACACGACCGGCAACCACGACATCCTCGGCTGGAACCGCTCGCGCACCGACGTGCCGGTCGATGCCGCGGACTGGGGCAAGAAGTGGGCCTGCGAGACCTTCGGCCAGCCGCGCAACTGGTTCTCGAGCGACCGCGGCGGATGGCGCTTCATCCTCCTCGACAGCGTGCAGCCGGACGGCAACGGCTACAAGGGCTTCCTCGATCCCGAGCAGCGCGCGTGGTTCGAGGCCGAGCTCAAGGCCACGCCCGACGGCACGCCGATCTGCGTGGTCAGCCACATCCCGATCATTGCGGTCACCGCGATCACCTACGGCAAGCCGCCTGCGCGCGGCAACGACACGATCCTCTCCGGCGGCGAGATGCACACCGACTGCGCGGAACTGCACGAACTCATGCGCGCGAGCGGCAAGGTGCGGCTCTGCCTGAGCGGTCACATCCACCTGCGCGACCGTTGCGAGACCGACGGCATCACCTACATCAACGATGGTGCCGTCAGCGGCTCGTGGTGGAAGGGTGCGCTCGAGGGGATCCCCGAGGGTTTCGGCGTGCTCGACCTTCGACCCGACGGCACGTTCGATCACCGCTACGAAACGTACGGCTGGACGGCGAACGACTGATCGCGCGGCGGCCGAGCGTGCAGCGCGCCCACGCGCTCGCGGGACCCGATGCGCGCACACCGCACCGTTACCCGAGCGATGCACCGCACGCGACTCAGTGGTGGTTGTGCTTGGGCACGAACGCCTGCGCGAAGACCCCGAGCACCGTCGCCAGGTAGCCGATGCCCGAGATCATGAGCACGGCACCGGCGATGCGGCCCTCGACCGTGACCGGGAAGCGATCGCCGTACCCGACCGTGGTCACGGTGGTCATCGCCCACCACAGCACATCGCTCGCGCTGCGGATGTTGCCATCCGGCGCCTGGTGCTCGAAGTGCAGCACGACGATGCAGATGATGATGAAGAGCGACTGGATGAAGAAGGTCGCGCCGGCCATCGTGATGCTGCGCCGCTCGACCTTCGCGGACTCCCAGATGATGCGCGCGGCCCGCAGCAGCATGAGGAAGCGAAGCACTCGCGCCATGCGCAGCCAGCGCGTCTCGAAGACGAAGGGAATGCTGCTCAACAGATCGACGATGCCCCAGCCGAAGAGGTACTTCAGCTTGGACGGCGCCTTCCACAGGTGCCGGAGGAAGTCGTAGAAGAAGAAGAGACAGAGCACGAAGTCCACGGCCGTGAGCACCCCAACGACGTCGGGCTCGCGGGGCGAGAGGAACAACCCGACCGACACGAGGATGGCCAGCATCGCGAGGGCCGCCATGTAGATGTGGTACACCGAGTCCTTGCGCTCGGCACGAGCCTGCTGCTGAGGCGTGCGCGCACTCGGCATGGGTACGGGCTCGATCGCGCGGGCGGTGCGGCGCGGCCGCCGTGGAGCTTCGACGCTGGGCATGCAGGAAAGGTAGCGACCGGGCCGTGCACCGTGCACCTAGAGTGCCCGCATGGCACTCGATCACTACGTCACCCTCGGCCGGTCAGGCCTTC
>JAGWXC010000299.1 GCA_018970045.1 Planctomycetota bacterium
CATGGTGGGCGTGGGCAAGGACGAGTACGTGGTGGCCAGCGACAGCAGCGCCATCGTGGCGCACACCACGCAGGCCTTCACGCTGGCCGACTACACGGTGGCCAAGCTCACCCGCGACAGCTTCCGCACCAGCACCGTCGACGACGTGCCGGTGGACGCGCAGGTGAAGGAACTGGAGTTCGACCTGGCCGAGATCGAGCTCGGCAACTTCGAGCACTACATGCTCAAGGAGATCCATGAGCAGCCCCGCGCGCTGCGCATGACCCTGCAGGGCCGCGTGGACACCCGTGGTGGCCAGATCGTGCTGGGAGGCGTGTCGCAGATGGCTCGGCAACTGGCCACGGCGCGGCGGCTGGTCTTCGTGGGCCAAGGCACCGCGCTGCACGCGTGCATGATCGGCACCTACCTCATGGAGGAACTCGGCAAGATCCCGAGCGACTGGGACTACGCCAGCGAGTTCCGCTACCGCAATCCGATCGTGGAGGAGGGCACCGTGGTCGTGGCGGTGAGCCAGAGCGGCGAGACTGCCGACACGCTGGCCGCGCTGCAGGAAGCCAAGAGCCGAGGCGCGCTGGCGCTCGGCATCGTGAACGTGGTGGGCAGCAGCATTTCGCGCGAGACCGACGCGGGCGTGTACCTGCGCGTGGGCCCCGAGATCGGCGTGGCCAGCACCAAGGCGTTCGTGGGACAGGTGATGGTGGCCAGCATGCTGGCGCTGTTCGTGGGCCGTCGTCGCTATCTGAGCGCGGACTACGTGAGCACCTTCCTGCAGAACCTGGAGCGCATCCCCGCGGCCATCGAGCGCACGCTGCAGCTCAGCGATCACATCAAGAAGGCCACGGCTAAGTACATCGAGCGCGAGAACTGGCTGTTCCTGGGCCGTGGCCTGAACTGGCCGGTGGCGCTCGAGGGCGCGCTGAAGCTGAAGGAGATCAGCTACATCCACGCCGAGGGCATGCCCGCGGCCGAGATGAAGCACGGCCCGATCGCGCTGATCGACAAGGGCATGCCGGTGGTGTTCGTGGCCACGCGCAACAGCCAGTACGAGAAGGTGCTCAGCAACATCGAGGAGGTGCGCAGCCGCGGTGGCGCCGTGATCGCGGTGGCGACCGAGGGCGACGAGCACATCAAGACTCTGGCCGAGGACGTGTTCTACGTGCCTGATGTGCCCGAAATGCTGCAGCCGCTGGTCACGGTGGTGCCGCTGCAGCTGCTCGCGTATCACGCGGCGGTCATGCGCGGCAAGGACGTGGACAAGCCGCGGAATCTGGCGAAGAGCGTGACGGTGGAGTGACGGTGAGAGTCCCTGAGCCCGTCGATGTACTCGCAAACTGCGAGCACGGCGGCACATTGGCCCTCGCTGCCCCAGTGCACATCGTTGGGCAGATGGACTCCACGGCCCCGGAACGGATCGCGCGTTGGATGGTTTCCTGCGTCGGTATCACATGCAGCGCGTCGATCTGGGGCGGGCTCTCGACGACCGATCGTCACGCGAATAGTGATCCGGCTTGGCGGGATTCGGTGCGGGACGCCTAGCCTGGTTCTCGCACGGCTACGAAGTTGGTCGTGCGGAACTGCTCTTGCTCTTCCTCGTACCGATCGAGCCAGCTCCAGAATCCAGATGGAGTAATTCGCGCGATACGCATGCGCTGTGCCGTCAGCAGCTTCCAGTAGTCCCGGAAGAACGTCCGCGTGTCGATGTTGCAGCCTCCGAATTCGAAGGTGATCGCTCCGATCCGTCCTGAGGTCAGCATGCTCCGGGCACCGTGCAGTGCGTCAAGCTCGTGACCTTCGATGTCGAGCTTGAGAAGGTCGATGCGCTTGATATCCGCCTGTTCGCAATACGCATCAACCGTCGTGACCTCCACACGTTCACTTCCGGAGAAGTCAATGCCAAAGTGATCAAGGTCGCGCCTAGTGAGCGAGGCGAGGCCG
>JAGWXC010000062.1 GCA_018970045.1 Planctomycetota bacterium
ATGGCCCGTGTGGTTCCTTCCCTCGATCCCCGAATGCTGCGTTCGATCCATGGCCAGACCTCCGTGTCCAAGCCCAAACTCATCGTCCATGACGAGCGAAGGCCTGCAGAGAATAGCCCACGGAATCATGGAGCCGTGCGCCGACTTTGCGCCGGAATTCCCGGGCTTGGCGGAGCGGTGGCGATGATGCCCTGCACCCCCCTTCCCGGTACACTTTCAGGGCTCCCCGGCGGGGTGCATTCCACCCCCCATTCAGCCCCCAAGGCGCAGGGTCCATGACCGAGCAGACCACCCCAACCGATCCCACCACGGCCGCACCCGAGAAGTACACCAGCGAGGAGATCCAGGTCCTCGAGGGCCTCGAGGCGATCCGCAAGCGCCCCGGGATGTACGTCGGCGGCACCGGCCTGAACGCCCTCCACCACCTCGTCTACGAGTGCGTCGACAACGCCATCGACGAGGCCATGGCCGGCTTCGCCACGAGCGTCGACGTGCGCATCGGGGTCGATGGCAGCTGCACCGTCTCCGACGACGGCCGCGGCATGCCGGTCGACCCGATGAAGCATGAGAACCCCAAGATCAACGGCCGCCCGGCGGTCGAGGTGATCCTGACGGAAGTGCACGCCGGCGGCAAGTTCGACAACAACGCGTACAAGGTCTCTGGCGGCCTCCACGGGGTCGGCGTCAAGTGCGTGAATGCCCTCAGTGAGTGGACCGAGGTCATCGTCCGCAAGGCCGGCGTGCAGTGGAGCATCGGCTTCGAGCGCGGCAAGGTCACGCACCCCCTGCACCAGGTGCGGGCCGACCTGCCGACTGCCGAACGCGGCACCACCATCCGCTTCCTGCCCGACACGCAGATCTTTCCCGACACGAATTTCCGCTTCGAAACGCTGGAGTTCCGCCTGCGCGAGCTCGCGTACCTCAATCCCGGCGTCAAGATCCGCCTCGTCGACGAGCGCGTCGATGCCTCCGGCCGCGTGCGCGACGTGGTCTTCCACGACCAGGATGGGATCCGCGCGTACGTGCAGTTCCTCAACTCCGGCCGAACCACGGTGTCGAGCTGCATCGGCATCTCGCGCGTCGACGAGGCTCGCGGCCTGCGCGCGGACCTAGCGCTGCAGTACACCGACGGCACCAACGAGAACCTGCTCGCCTTCGGCAACAACATCCGCAACCCGGACGGCGGCACGCACGTGGTGGGCTTCAAGACCGCTCTCACCCGCGTCATCAACGGCTACGCACGCGAGAAGGGCCTGATCAAGGACCTCGTCCCCACCGGCGACGATCTGCGCGAGGGCCTGGCGGCGGTCATCAGCGTCAAGCTGCCGAACCCGCAGTTCAACAACCAGACCAAGGAAAAGCTCCTCAACGAGGAGATCGAGGGCTTCGTCAGCCAGGCCGTGGGCGAGGAGCTCGCGGCGTGGCTCGACCGCAATCCCGCCGAAGCCAAGAAGATCTGCCAGCGCGCCGTGCTCGCCGCCGAGGCCCGCGAGGCGGCCCGTCGCGCCCGCGACCTCATACGCCGCAAGAGCGCGCTTGGCGACAACGCCCTGCCACAGAAACTGGCCGACTGCTCCAGCAACGACGTCGAGCGCACCGAGATCTTCATCGTCGAAGGCGACAGCGCAGGCGGCAGCGCCAAGGGCGGCCGCGACCACGTCCACCAAGCCATCCTGCCGCTGCGCGGAAAGCTGCTCAACGTCGAACGCTGCCGCCTCGACAAGGTGCTTGCCTTCGAGGAGATCCAGACCCTCATCCAGGCGCTGCAGTGCGGCATCGCCGACGAGCTCGATCCGGCCAAGCTCCGCTACGGCCGCATCATCATCATGACCGACGCCGACGTCGACGGCAGCCACATCCGCACGCTGCTGCTCACGTTCTTCTTCCGGCAGATGCAGGAGTTGGTGCGCCAGGGCCGCATCTACATCGCCCAGCCGCCGCTCTATCGCGTCAGCCGCGGCAAGACGGGCCAGTACGTGCTCAACGACAAGCAGATGAGCGACACGCTCGCGGGCCTTGCGCTCAAGCGGGCCGTGCTGGTCGTGCGCAGCGCCGATGGCTCGATCGAGCGCACCATCGATGGCGATGCGCTGCAGCGCGTGCTGCGCCAGCTGCACCGCCTCGATGAACTGGTCACGGTGAGCAAGCGCCGCGGCATCGTCTTCACGCGGCTGCTGGCCGAGCGTGCCAACGACCCGACGGGCCAAGGGCACCTGCCTCGCTACCTCGTGAGCTGGGGCGGCGGCGACGCACTCTGCTGGACCGAGGCCGATGCAGCCCGCGTGGCGCAGGAGCGAAGCCTTCCGGCCGAGAGCATGCGCGAGCTCCATGAGAACTCGGAACTCGAGCGGCTCTTCGGCCAGCTCGCGCAGTCGGGCCTCGACATCGCCGACTTCGGCCTCGTGCAGGAAGAGAGCGTGACCGGCGAGAAGCTGTCCACGCGCTACGGCTGGCTGCTGCGCGCCGAGAAGGGCGCCAAGGCCAAGCCCGACGATGCCGTGCCTGCCCCAGACGCCGAAGACGACGGCGATGGCGAGTCCAAGCAAGCCGTCGGTGGCGGTCGTGCGAACACCAAGTCCGATCCCTCGAAGGACGAACTTGTCGAGGTCGCGAACATTCCCGGCATCCTGCACACGCTGCACGACGTCGGTCGGCGCGGCATCGAGGTCCAGCGCTTCAAGGGGCTGGGCGAAATGGAAGCCGTGCAGCTCTGGGAGACCACGATGGACCCGGCGCGCCGCACGCTCCTGCGCGTGAGCATGGAGGCCGCCGCCGAGTGCGACCGCCTCTTCCACGTCCTCATGGGCGAGGACGTCGAGCAGCGCCGTGCGTACATCGAGAAGCACGCGCTCGAGGTCAAGAACCTCGACGTCTGAATCGGTGCAAGCGGCGGATGCCGCGATCGCCAGCGCGGTGAATGTGGCGCGTGCGGCAAGCCGCGGTGCGTGCGTCGACTGTGGTGCGTGCGGCGATCGGCGGCGTGGCAGATTCCGGCGCGGGCCCATGTGACCCGTCCGTTCGCGCGTTTTTGCCGCATACATCATGCTTCTTGGCGCCTCAGTCATTGCTCAGCCCCGCATCCGGCGTAGCGTTCGGTCATGTCGATCCTGAGTGCGCTCCTTGCTGCCGTCGCGGCCTGCGGTGTCGGCCCGACCCCCGCCCCCACACACTGGCTCGTCACCGGCGACCACGGGCAGCTGGCTCCTGCGCCCGGCCTGCATGAGGCCGTGCTGCACGCGCTGCGCCCGGCTCACGCCGTCAAGGGACAATCGATGGGCGCCGTCGTGCTCCGCGCCGACCTGCCGGTCGGCTCGCTCGGCACGCTGGCCCTCGAGCTGCGTCCGATGCCGGCGATCGCCCTCGATGCGCGCGTCGAGATCGGCGCCAGCGCGCGCCATCGCGATCAGGCCTTGACTGAAGCGCTGCTCGAGACGGTGCATCTGCATGGCTCGGTGGTTGGCCACCCCCATTCGAACGTCTACGTCGGTCTTGGATCGACCGGCATCGCCGCCACGATCGATCTGGGCGCCAGCCAAGGCACCTGGACCCTGCGGCGCGTGGGCAGCGATGCCCCGGGCCTGTGCTCAGGTCCGGTCGAGTTCGTGCGCAGCATGGGCACGAGCGCACCCGAGGTGCCCACCTGCGGCGCCGACTGCTCGGGCCACGACGGAAGCCTTGCCGGTACGGGCGTGATCGTGCCCGGGGCGCGCCCGGTCGTCGAGCTCGCCGTCGACAGCGACTTCGAGTTCCTGCGCATCTTCGGCGGCGATCAGGTGGCGGCGACCGAGTACATCGCCACGCTCATCGGATCCGTCTCGGCGATCTACCGCCGTGACTGCGACACGACGATCGCACTCGCCTACGTTCGCCTGCAACCCGATGCCGATGACCTCTTCAACCAGCCCGATCCGCTCGGCCCCTTCCGCACCTGGTGGAACGAGAACGGTGCCGACGTCGATCGCGACCTCTTCACGCTGCTGACCGGCCGCCGCGACCTGCCGTACGGGGGCGTGGCGTGGCTCAATGCTGCCTGCACCGATTTCGGCTACTCCGTCAACGGCTACCTCAACGGCCGCTTCGTCGATGCGTTCGCGACCAATCCTGGCAACTGGGACATCAACGTCACCGCCCACGAATTCGGCCACAACCTCGGCACGCTGCACACCCACGACTACTCGATCGATGCGTGCGCGAGCGGCACCGTGCAGCGCGGCACGATCATGAGCTACTGCCACGTCGTGTCAGGCGCGAGCTCCAACATCGACCTGCGGTTCCACGCGGGCACCGTCGATCCGATCAAGGCCTTCGTCGCGTCGGCACCATGCCTCGCCCGCGACTGCGACGACGACGGGCTCGACGACGCTGCGGAAATCGCGGCCGATCCCCTGCTCGATGCGAACGGCGATGGCCTTCTCGATGCGTGCCAGGATTGCAACGGGAACGCGACCCCGGATCCCGTGGAGATCGCCGCCGGCACGCTCGTGGATGCCAACGCCAACGGCCGCCCCGACTCGTGCGAGCCCGACTGCGACGGCAACGGCGTGGCGGATGCGATCGACGCGGCGCTCGATCCCGCGAAGGACTCCAACGGCGACTTCGTGCTGCAGTCCTGCGAGCCGGACTGCAACGCCGACGGCATCGCCGACAGCGACGCCGTGCTCGCGGACATGACGCTCGACCGCTCCCGCGACGGCGTACCCGATGCCTGCGAGGACTGCGACGGCGACGGCACGGCGGACTTCCTCGAACTCCAAGGCTCGATGTCGCGCTGGGTCGGCTCCCGAAGCGATGCCCTCCTGCGCGAACTCGATCCGCGCTCGGGCGTGCTGCGACGGACGGTGGCGCTGGGCGCGGCCTCGATCGAGGACCTGATCATCGCACCCGATGGGCGGCTGCTCGCGATCGAGGGCCTGAATGCCTGGGCGCTCGACCGCTCTTCGCCCGACCACCAGCCCGTGCGCTGGGGACCGGCCTTCGCGAACCAGCTCCGTGCGATCGCCGTCGCTCCCGATGGACGCATCGCCGTGATGCAGCGCAACGGCCGGACCACGCTCCATGACGCCGATGGCTCGCTCTCGGCAAGCTGGCTCCCGGCGTTCGCGAACCAGGACGCGCGCGACCTCGTCTTCCGCACGTTGCCGGATGGGACGCACGAGGCCATCGCCACCCGTAGCAACGGCACCATCATGGCGTTCGCCTGGCCTCAGGGAACGGACCGCGTGCTCGCCGATCTCTCGGCGCACGTGCCTGACCTCGGCGGAGCCTTCGCGATGACCGATGGTTCGATCCTCGTGGCCGCCACGGCGCTCGATCGCATCATCAGGCTGGCTGCCGACGGCACGGACCTCGGCGAGTGGGATGTCGACAACGGCTTGCTGCTCGATGGCGTGGTGGCGCTGTGCGCGGCCGGTGACGGTCGCGCGATCCTGGCGGCAGCTCCCAACAGCAGCTCGACGGTCAATGGCTTCGCGCTCGCCAACGGCTACACCGAGCGCACCTACCGCATCTATCCCGCGGATGCGCCGCGACCGAGCGCGATCGTGATCGCTCCCCCGAGCGCGACCGACGTCAACGGCAACCTCATTCCCGACGAGTGCGAGGTTCCGCCCGGCGATGTCGATGGGGACGGCGATGTCGACGGCGCGGACCTGGGCATCATGCTCGCGACCTGGGGCGACTGCCCCGGTTGCGCCGCCGATCTCGACGGCGATGGCACGGTGGATGGCGCCGACCTGGGCGTGCTGCTGTCGTCGTTTGGGCTCTGAGCCGGACGAGTCGCATCTCTCGTTCGCTGATGGACTTAGGGCGGATTCCCGCGCTCGAGCACGACCATCGATCCTTCAAGGGCCGCAAAACCGTCGTCAATCGCCGCGATTGCTGCCGCATCGATGCGATCGTGTGACAAGGTGGTGCACCTGTCGTCGGGTGGTGTGGCGCAGCGATTCACCTGTCCTTGCTGTGCCACGGAGACCGACACCATGAAGATCCGCGCAATCGTCGTTTCGGCGCTGAGCCTGCTCGCCGCCACCGTCCACGCCGCACCCCAAGCCACCGATGGCTGTTCCGCGCCGTTCCAGGCATCGGGCGACACCGTCGTGAACTTCGACTTCGCAGGGTCGCAGGTGACCAGCGACGTCATCGGCTCGCCCTGCACGACGCAGCCCTTCGACGCCGTCCGGGACCTGTGGGTCTGCTACAGGTCGCAGTGCAACGGCCTCGTCGAGATCAGCACGTGCGGGCTCACGACGCTGAACACGCTCATTGCCGTCTACGAACCGAGCGCCTGCGCATGCCCTGATTCGCAACTGCCCATCCGCTGCTGCAACGACGACGGCTGCGGCAAGCAGTCCCTGGTCCGTTGCGAAATGTCATGCGACCGGACCTACATGATCCGCATCATGATCCGGACGAACGAACCACTCGGCAACGGTCAGGTGTCGTTCACCTGCGCGGGCGAGCCCTGCCCGCAGGACACCGGCCTCACGGCACCCGAGTGCCGCGCATGCTGCGGTGCACGCCCGCCGCTCGTGGACGGGCTGCCGCAGCCCTTCGCGCCCGGGCAGGTCACGGCGGTGACGTTTGGTCGCGAGGATTCGCCAGCCGGGAACATCGGTGTCCTTCGGCTCGTCGACACTGGCGATCAAGCCCTCGCGCCCACCGTTGGTTCCGGCCTGCTCTGGAACCCGCAGCTCTACTCGCACCCGCAATGGGATCTCGCCACGCTCGGAAGTATCTTCGGTGTCGCCTTCGATGGCCAAGGCAACATCTTCGTCTCACACACCGTTGCGTACTCCAACGACCTCCTCGGTTCGCTGGGGGTTTCTCCGGCCGGCGACGGCCGTGGTGCCATCTACCGCATCGACGGCACCACCGGAGCACCGGCCCTGTGGCGAACGCTCCCGCAGGCCGCCGGCTCCGGCAGCGCCGTGGGACTCGGCAACCTTGACTTCGACTGTGAGCGCGATTGCCTCTTCGCGACCAACCTCGAGGATGGACGCATCTACTCGATCAACGCGACCACCGGCTCGATCAGCGCGTACGACCATCAGTCGGACTCGATCGAGGCTGAATCATCGACGGGCAACGGCAACGCCATCGCCGAAGGTCCGAACCCAGGCGGTGCGTCGAGCGAACCTGCCGGATTCGTCGGCTTCGGCAATGCACCCTACGCCGTGAAGATGGCCGGTGATCGTCTCTACTACTCGGTGTGGGAGAACCCCTCGACCACAGGCCAGACCATCTGGTCCGTCGAAGTCGACCCCATCGGCGTGTTCGTGCCCGGCACGCGTCGGATTGAACTGACGCTGCCCCTGTCGACCACGCCAGGACAAGTGGTTGCGGACCTCAGCTTCGATCGCGAGTGCTGCATGCTCCTGGCGGAGCGATCCATGGTGAGCCCATCTGCCACGGCGACCCATCGCGGCCGTGCATGGCGCGCCTGTTTCGACGCGGCCTCTGCCTCGTGGAATGCCGTCCGCTACGACGTGGGCAGCTTCGGTGCATTCGGTCCAGACTGGCAGAACGCATCGGGCGGCATCGACTACATCGATGGCGCGCTGGGTGAACAGGTTTGGCTGACGGGGGACTTCTATGCCCAACCGCTCGTCGGTTCCTATTACGGGATCTCCGGCATCCCACTGGTCGACGCGGATCCACTCCAGCTGGACACCGTCTTCGGTCCTGGCATGAACATCACGTCCAGCAAGACCACCCAAGGCTCCCTCGACATCACCTGCTGGGCCACCGAGGAACCCTGCTCGATCGAGACCGATGACCTCTCGTGCGTGCCGAACGCGGACGGCACCTTCTCGTACCTGTGGGACTTCACGATCGTGAATGGATCGGGCCAGCAAGCCGACATGCTCATCCTGTCGGATCCGGCCTTCGCGCCCAACAACGTGTTCTTCCTGCCGCAGCCCTTGCCGCCCAACGGCGTCATGTCCCTGCAGCTTCCGATCCAAGGTGCGCCCGGCACGGAGCTCTGCTTCACGGCCACGCTTGTGCGACTCGGTTCGCCCGACCCATGCTGCACGGTCGAGGTCTGCATCACACTGCCTGACTGCGAGTGCTTCGAGGTGCAGAAGCTCGACCTCGTGGATCTCCCGGGCGCGGGCACGTTCGGCCTCAACCTCGACATCATGAACCTCGAGTCATGGAACGCCGAGTGGGTCACGCTGGCGATCGATCCGGCATCGATCCCCGCCGGCTTCGCGGCCGATGTCAATCCCGACCTGATCGATGTCGCCCCGGCGGTGGGCCTGGGCGGCACGATCGACGTGGATGCGGAGGCCGCTGGCGGCGCCATCTCGGTCACCACCAACGTGCCGGCGGGCACTCAGCTCTCGCTGGTGGTCGGGTTGCACACGCTCGGGTTCCACCCCTGCTGCTTCAAGAAGATCCAGCTGACGGTGCCCACCGATGGCGGGGCCGGCGGAAACCCATCAGACCTCAATGGCGACGGCGTGGTGAACGCGCAGGACCTTGCCGTGCTGCTCGCTGCCTGGGGTTCAGGTGCGCCGGGCGCCGACGTGAACGACGACGGCATCGTCGACGGCAAGGATCTTGCCATCCTGCTCGGCAGCTGGAACGGCTGATCGTGCTTCGCCGGGGCGGGCTCACCCCGCCTCGGCGAACCCGCGGGCGCGCAGTTCGCAGGCATCGCATCGACCGCACGGCGTGCCGTCGGCAGCCGGGTCGTAGCACGAGATCGTGAGCGACAGATCCACGCCGAGCTCGCGGCCGAGCCGCACGATCTGCGCCTTGCTCAACTCCTGCAGCGGCGTGTGCAGCCGGATGTGCCCCGACTCGACCCCCGCACGCGTGGCGAGGTTGGCCACGCGCTCGAATGCAGCGATGAACTCCGGCCGGCAGTCGGGGTAGCCCGAGTAGTCGATCGCGTTCACGCCGATGCCAAGGTCGAACGCACCCCGCACCTCGGCGAACGCCAGCGCGAAGGCGAGGAAGATCGTGTTGCGCGCCGGCACGTAGGTGATCGGGATCGAGCCGGCCATCTCGTCCGGCGATCGATCCTTGGGCACGGCGATGTCCGCCGTGAGCGCGCTGCCGCCGAAGGCGCGCAGATCGATGCGCTGAACGACGTGCTCCACCACGCCGACCTGCTTCGCCACGCGCGCCGCCGCCTGCAGTTCCACGCTGTGGCGCTGCCCGTAATCGAAGCTCAGCGCGTGCACGGCGAAACCCTGGCGACGAAGCCACGCTGCCGTGACGGCGCTGTCGAGACCGCCGGAGAGCAGCACCACCGCACGTCGAGCTGCACCGTGCGCGACCTGCGCGACCTGTGCGCCCTGCTGGCGGGCGGGACCGCTCATGCCGGGCTCGGCACGGTCTCGAGCACGTGCTGCACGATGCGACGCGCCGCTTGCGCATCGCCGAACTCCATCGAACCGCGCGGCATGATGCGGTGCACGAAGACCGCCGCCGCGTTGCCCACGATGTCCTCGGGCGTGACGAAGTCGCGGTCGTCCATGTAGGCCGTGGCACGCGCGACTTGCGCGAGCGCGAGCGCACCGCGCGGGCTCACGCCCAGCTGCAGTTCCTCGTGCTCGCGCGTGGCGGAAGCAAGCGCGATGATGTAATCGACCAGCGGCTGCGCGAGCCTGATGCGGTCGACCGCATCCTGCATCGACAGCACGCCGGCCGCATCCATGACCGGCTCGATCGACGGTAGCGCCGTACGCCACGGCTGCTGCAGGATCACGCGGCTCTCGTCGTCGGGGCTCGGGTAGCCGAGCGTGACGCGCATGAGGAAGCGATCGAGCTGGTTCTCGGGCAACGTGTAGGTGCCCTCGAATTCGTAGGGATTCTGCGTGGCCACCACCATGAAGGGCTGCGGCAGCCGGTGCGTGATCCCCTCGACGGTGACCGAACCCTCGCCCATCGCTTCGAGCAGGGCGCTCTGGGTGCGCGGCGTGGCTCGGTTGACTTCGTCGGCGAGCACGATGTTGGCGAAGACCGGACCCGGGCGAAACTCGAACTGGCCGCGATCGCGCAGGAACACGCTCGCGCCCGTGACGTCGCTCGGCAGGAGATCGGGCGTGCACTGGACGCGACCGAAGGAGCACTGCAGGCTGCGCGCAAGCGCGCTCGCGAGCGTGGTCTTGCCCACGCCCGGAACATCCTCGATCAGCGCGTGGCCGCGTGCGAGCAGGCAGGTGACCAAGCGATCCACGGCCTGGCGGTTGCCCAAATAGGCCGTGCCGATCGTGTCGCGCAGCTTCTGCACGGGTGCCATGCTGTAGCGAGTATAGGTGCGCTAGGCTTCTTCCATGTCCGTCCGCATCGGGATCCACCTGTCCTGTCGATCATGCCGGCATGACCTCAAGGGCGTGGCGGCGTGGGAACGATGCCCGGAATGCGGCACACCGATCATGACGACGCTGGTCGAGTGCACCGATGCGGGCGTCCGGGGATTGCTGCGCCTGCGCCATCCGTGGTCGGTCGCGATCGGGCTTGTGCTCTGCTGCGCGGCGCTCACGCTCTGGTGGACGTGCCTCAGCGGCCCTGCGGGTGCTGCGCGCGCGCTCACGTTCGTTGCCGAGGGAGCGCCGCAGACTCCGCGCATGGCCACGCTCGTGGCCTCGATCGCGGGTGCAGCGGGACTGTTCGCCGCGTGCATCGGCGCATGGCTCATGTCGGCCCGGCGCGACGATGTGCTGGCGCGCGAGTATGGGCCCGTCGTGCCCCGAGCGCTCTGGTGCCTCCCCGCGTGGCTGGCGATCGACGGCCTGCGCATCGCCGGTGAATGGTCGATCTTCACGCCGCCCTTGGTCGGCCGCGGCTGGTCGATCGCGTGCCTCGCGGCCGAGGTGGGGCTGGCCTGCATGGTTGCGCTTGGACTGCGTCGCGCCTTCTCCGTGCTCGGGCGCCGAAGCCGGACCTACCGCGAGGCGCACTTGGCCCGACAGGATCTTGATCTCCTGGGATTGGCAGGCCTGGTGCTCTTGGCCCTGGCGACCGCCGAAGCGGTCTTCATCCATCGGCAGCACTTCGACTGGGTGGAGATGGTGCGGGTCATGATGTTGGTCGTGGGCGGGCTGCTGACCCTGGGCATGCTCTACCTCGCCGCCAACTCGATCTGGGTCGCCCGCAGCCTGATGGCACTCCAGTTGCCCCTGCACGAAGTCCTGACCGAAAACCCGCGGCCCGATTGAGCGCTGCCGACTTGGCAGCAGGGCGACGGATGGGGCCTCCTTGGCTGTATGTCCAATAATAAATTGGTCCAGTGATCTTGGCAGTCGTCGCCGCCGGTCCCCCAGATCCGAATTCGTACCAATTGGCACGCAGATTGCTGTCGCGAGGCGGTCGCGGGCGAGCCCGCGCACGGACCACCCAACTGGAGACTTTGCATCATGGCAGCGAAAGAACTGACCTTTGACGTCGACGCCCGCAAGAGCCTTCTCGCCGGCGTCGAGAAACTCGCCTCGGCCGTCAAGAGCACCCTCGGCCCCCGCGGCCGCAACGCGGTCCTCGACAAGAGCTGGGGCGGCCCCACCGTCACCAAGGATGGCGTGAGCGTGGCCGAGGAAATCGAGCTCCGCTGCAAGGTCGAGAACATGGGCGCCAAGCTCGTGAAGGAAGCCGCCAGCAAGACCAGCGATGACGCCGGCGACGGCACCACCACCGCCACCGTGCTCGCCGAGGCGCTCTTCCGCAGCGGCCTGCGTTACGTGGCCGCCGGCGCCGATGCCAACTCGGTCGCACGCGGCATGCGCAAGGCCGTCAGCAGCGTGACCGAGACCATCCGCGACATGGCCAAGCCCGTCAGCTCCATCAAGGGCGGCATCGCCGCCGTCGCCGCCATCAGCGCCAACAACGATGAAGCGGTCGGCGCCATCATGGCCGATGCCTTCGAGAAGGTCGGCAAGGACGGCGTCATCACCGTCGAGGAGGGCAAGGGCCTCGAGACCTACGTCGACGTCGTCGAGGGCATGCAGTTCGACCGAGGCTACCTGAGCCCGAACTTCGTGACCAACGTCGAGAAGATGACCGCCACCCTCGACAAGGCGCTCGTCCTGGTCTACGAGGACAAGATCGACTCGATCACCAAGCTCGTGCCCTTCCTCGAGAAGGTC
>JAGWXC010000063.1 GCA_018970045.1 Planctomycetota bacterium
GGCACCGCGATCTCCTCGCGCACGCTGCCGCTCACGCGCTGGTTCGTGGTGTAGCGCTCCACGATGAGCATGTCCAGGATGTTGAGCGCCATCGCCACGTAGCGGCCATAGGTCTCCAGGCCGACCTGGTCCTCCTCGCCGAAGGCGAGTTCACGCACGCTCTCCACGTTGATGACGCCGATCACGCGCTCGTGCAGGAGCAGCGGGACGGTCAGCGACGAGCGGGCCAGCGGCAGCCCAGGCAGGTAGTTGGGATCGCGCGCCGGATCGTTGCAGATGTACGACCGGCCCGTCGCGGCCACGAGCCCCGAGATCCCGTGGCCGACCGGTTCCGCGTTGATCGACTCGCCGATCCGGAGCGGATCGAGCCCGTGCCCGATCACGAGCTCGAGCTGGTTGGTCTTGCGGTTGCGCAAGCGGACCTCGAAGTGCGCGAAGCCGAAGATCGACTCCATCGCGGCCTCGATCTTGCGCTCGATGAGCTGCAGGCGCTCGGCGACGTTGAGCGGGTTGACGATGTGCGCATCAAGATCGAGCAGTTCGCCGCCGGCGGCATCGACCTGGTCCATGCGCGCGGCGAGCCGCTGGCGCACCGTGGCGTCCACCAGCACCGCGACCATGCGATCGGTGCCGAGGCTCGTGGCCACGACTTCCCAGGACTGCGGGCCGCAGCTGAAGCGCCGCCGCCACGTGCGCCGGGACTCGGCCGCCATGTCGGGGATCAGGGCGCGCGCGAGGTCGGCCAGCGCGCGGAGCGTGGCCGCATCGAGCTGTCCGACGCGTTGGCTCATCCAGTGGATCTCGCCGTGCACATCGACGATGGCGATGCCATCGCCGATCTCGTTCAGCATGGCGATCGCCTGATCGGCTCCGGGGCCAGCGGGGACATTCGACATCGTGGCGATGAAGTCTATCCGCGTGTGGTCGCCCATCGCAGTCCGTACACTCACGAACGAGGACTCCGCACCGTGATCGAGGTCGACTCGCTGCATCGAAGGTTCGGCGCCGTGCACGCGTTGCGCGGGTTGTCGTTCGCGGTGGGCCCGACTGGCGTCTGGGGCCTGCTCGGTCCCAACGGCGCAGGCAAGACGACCACGCTCAGGATCCTGTCGGGCACCCTCGGAGCCGATGCCGGCCGGGTCCGCGTGGGTGGCCTGGACCCCTCCGAACCTGCGGCGCGGGTGCGGCTGGGCACGTTGCCGCAGCGCAGCCCGCTGCCTGGGGACCTCTCCGTCCGTGAGTACCTCGCCTTCCGCTGTGCCCTCGCGGGCGTGCCGGCTTCGGAACGATCGTCCGCGATCGCGCGTGAGCTGTCACGGTGTGGCCTCGACGCGGTTCGGGACCGATTGTGCGGAGCGCTCAGTTCCGGCTTCCGCCAGCGCGCCGGACTGGCGGCGAGCTTGGTGCATGGCCCGAGCGTCGTGCTGCTCGATGAACCCAGTGCTGGACTGGATCCCGTGCAGGCGCCGGCCTTCCGGGCCTTGCTCCGTGAGGTCGGGCAAGCCGCGCTCGTCCTGGTGAGCAGTCACGTCCTTGCGGAGGTCGAGCAATCGTGCGATGGCGCGGTGCTCATGGATCACGGGGCCACCATCGCGCAGGGCACGCTGGCTGAACTCAGCGCCATCGGTGCCGATGATGCTGGCTTCGTCATCGAGTGGAAGGGTGCCAGACCGGCGCTCGGTGATGGTTGGCGCGAAGCCGACGTCGAGCAGCTCGATGGCGGCTGGAGCAGGCTCCGTGCCCGCAGTGCTCTGCCCGATGCGCAGGATCGCCTCGCCCACGCGGTCCAGGGCGGGGACCGGCTGATCCGGCGGATCGAGCGCGAGCCTGACGCGCTTGAAGCGGTCTTCGCACGGCTCGTCGGAGGCAGGCGATGAGCGCCTTCGTCGGCATGGTGCGGCGCGAACTCATCGCGCTCCTCGGCACGATGTCGGGCTGGACCGTGCTGGCGGTCGTGCTCGCGATCGGGCTGGTCGTCACCCTGCAGTCGGTCCTGGTGGATGGTGCGCTGCTCGACCTTCGCCCAGCGCTCGTTGCCGTGATGTGGTCCATGCTGCTGCTGGCACCTGCGCTCGGGATCCGGGCCACCGTGACGGAGCGGCGAACCGGACTGTGGGAAGTGCTCCTGGCCACGCCGGCGTCGGCGCGCGTGCTCACGGTGGGGCGTTGGAGCGGCGCCGTGATCGTCTCGACCGTCATCACCATCGTCGCGTGTGGAGCGTGCGCGTTGCTGGCGTGGATCGCGTCCGCGCCCGACTGGGGTGCGTTGGCCGCGGCGATCCTGGGCATCGCGCTCGCTGCTGCCGCGATCATCGCATGGACCCTGGCGATCGGAGCGCTCGCCGGTTCGGCCGAGGCCGCGTACGCCCTCACGCTTGCCTGTGCTGCGGGATGGGCGATCGTGACCGGCGCGCTCACCGGGTCGAGCATGCCGGGATGGGCCGACATCGGCTTCGCGCTCAGTCCGCTTCACCGGCTGGATGACTTCTTGCTGGGCTTCGTTGATTTCTCGAACGTCGTCATGTTCGTTGGTCTCGCGTCGGCCGGCCTGGGCGTGGCCATCGGGCTCGGCGCGACCGAGGTCGCACGGTCGGCGCAGGCGTCGGGGTTCCGACGTTGGGCCATGCCGATCGCGCACGGTGCGGCATGGAGCGTCATCGCACTCGCAGCGTTCGCGCTCGCGCGCAGTCCGATGGTGCGCGCGCAGGCGGACTGGACGCGCGCGGGCCTCTTCGAGATCAGTCCATCGACGCGTGACTTGCTTGCCTCGATGCAGGGCACCTGGCGCATCACGCTCGTGGCTCCGGGGGACGTCGACGCGGAGGTCCGGCTGCAAGTCGGGCAGGTGCTGGGCGCCTTCGAGGATGCGGCGCGCGCGGCGGGCCGCGAGCTGTCGGTGGCCAGCTTCGATCCAGCCGCTCCCGGGGATGCTCCGGCGTACGGTGCATGGCTCGAGGAACTCGATCAGCGGTTCGCCCGCGACCAGCGTGCGTATGACCAGGCGCTGCTGCGCGCAGGCGAGGACCTCGACGCCTTCGAGCGCTTCGCTGCAGCTGTGAGGCCGGACCTGCGGGACACCGTCGCCGCGCTCGCGGCGGCAAGCGCCGACCGGACCTCATTGGACCAGGTCCGTGCGCTCTTCGATCAGCTCTCAGAGCAGTTCCCGGCGTTCCGCCAGCGGATCGATGGCTTGCGCGTGGCGAGCGAGGAACGACCGTTCCCGGATCGTGCGGGCGCGGTGCGTGCCTACGAGGAGCTCTTTCGCGCATGGTCGCAGCAGCTCGTGGGCATGGCGCGCGATCTCGTCGAGCGGTCCGTGGGTGACGATGTGCCCGATGCCTTGCGGGCGTTCGTTGCCGAGCATGCGCGTGCGTTCGATGCGCAGGGGCAGTCGCTGCGCTTGGCGCAGGATCGACTGCTGCTCCTGCCGCAGGATGAACCTGGCCGGCTCGCCGAGGCCATCTCGCGCGGCGCCGCAGCCGTGATCGAGGGTCCCAGCGGCGTGGCGGTCCTTCCCGGGTGGCAGCTCTTCCCGACGGCGGTCGGCGAACGCGCGCCCGATCGACGGTTCCGCGGCGAGGAGGCGATGGCTGCAGCGATGCGTTCGCTGCAATCGAACGAGCGGCTGTGCGTCGTGCTCGTGCACGCCGAGCAGCGATCGTTGATGAAGCCATCGGCCAATGGCGCGGACCTCTCCGCGCTCGTCGATGCCCTGCGGCTCGGCCGCGGCGACGTCCTCGAATGGATCGTGACCGCTGGCGGTGAACCCACCGGTGCCGAGGGCGCACGCCGGGCGTACCTGATCGTGCCGCCCAACGAGCGCGCGGTCGGCGAGCCATCGCGGCGCGAGCGCGAACTGCTGTCGGTCACGCGGCGCCTGATCGAGCGCGGCGACCCAGTGATCCTGTCGATCGGGCCCAGCGTGCGTGCACTGGCCGGGCAAGCCGATCCATGGGCAGGTCTGGCCGCTGCATTGGGGGCGAGTGCGAGCACCGGTGGGATCGTGGTCGACGACGTGGCGGTGGGCGAAGGGCGCCGCGAGCCGCGCAGCGACCAGCTCTTCGCCGGGCTTCGCGGCGATGGACCGCTCGCGCGTGCGCTCGATGGCCAGCGCGTGCGATTGCCGTCGGTCGTGGCGCTCGAACCCACGGCGGGTGCCGTGACGCTGGCGGTCATCGATCCTGCGACGGGACGGCGCATCGATCGTGAGTGGCGCGCAGGCTCGCGACGCCGCGGCAACGAATCGCTGGATGCGCCCGTCGCCGCGATCGTGGCGCATGAGCCGGTGCCGGGTCGCCGATCGATCGTCATCGCCTGCCCGGACTGGATGCTCAGTGCCGTTGCCGCACGCCGCACACCTGTCGCAGGCGGTCATCCTGCGCTCACGGATCCCGGCAACTTGGCCTTGGCGACGCAGGGCGCGCTCTGGGTGGCCGGTTTGGATGCACTCATGTCAGCGTCCGCAGCGGGCCGCGAGGCTGCTCGCGTGCACGCCGTACCGGGTCTCTGGTGGGCCATGGCGTGCCCGCTCGTGGTGCTCGCTGCTGGTGCAGTGATCGTGCGACGGCGAGGTGCGGCATGACGTGGGCCCTCGTGCTGCGCCGCTGGGTGCTTGCTGCGCTGCTCATCGCCGCGGCCTTCCTCGCCTGGCGCGGTGGACCAGGTGCGCGTTCGACGAGCTTGGCGATCGCAGGCATCGATGCGGGATCGATCGATCGACTGACGGTTGCATCGCGGGGGAGCACCTCGACCTTCACCGCCGATGGGCTGGCGTGGCAGCAGATCGAGCCGTATCGATGCATCGCCGATGCACTCGCGATCCGTGACACCATCGACGTGCTCGCGTCCTTGCCGGCCTACCAGTCCTTTGCGGTGGATGCGGTCGACTCGGCCGCGCTGGGCCTCGACCGGCCGGTGGCGACGCTTGTACTGGCCGGCCCGGGCGGCGAGCAGGGCATCGAGCTCGGTCGCCGGGCACCAGCCGGCCGTGCCTGGGTGCGGGTCGGCGATCAGGTCATCAGCACGAGCGATGCGCTGCACGCGCTGGTCGTCTCGAGCGATCCCCGGCGCTGGCGCGATCCCGCACTCTTCGAACGGCTTTCGCCTGAGCTTGACCGCATCGTGCTCAGGCAAGGGAGCGCAACGATGGTGCTCGAGCGCATGGGCCAGCGCTGGTCGATGCTCGAGCCGATCCAGACGCGCGCCGACGCGGAAGCGGTCGGTCGACTGATCGATGCCCTCTCGCGCGTGAGAGCCGAGGCGTGGGTCGCCGACCTCCCGGCGGGCGACCAGGCCGACGTGGCACGATTCGGGCTGGATTCGCCAGCGGGATCGGTGACCGTCGCCATGACCACGCGCTCGATGAAGGATGGCGAGGTCGTGGCCAGCACGTCGGAGCAGGCGGTGGAGTGGGGCAGCGTCGTCGAGCGTGGCACGGGCCTGCGCGTGGCCCGGCGCGTGGGCTCGCCGGCAGTCGTCTCGCTCGATGAGCGCGCACTGGCCTCGATGGATCCCGCCCCCGAGTCGCTGATCGATGGTCGCATGCTCGATGTCCCCGCGAGCACGTTCAAGTCGATCGCCATCGACGGTCCTGCCGGCCGATTCACCCTCGAGCGCCGCGAAGGTCAGTGGTTCGTGATGGATGCCGCACATCCCGATGGTGCGCCCGCGCGTGATCCCGTGGTCGCATCGCTCCTCGTGGCGCTGAACGAAGCCCGCGCGATGGCGATGAACGAGCAAGGTGCACCCGAGGCCCTGGCACGGACCTCGATCTCGGTCACCGGCTTCGATGGTGCCGTGCTCGGATCGCTCGCGGTCGTGCGCGAGGGCCCGGCTGGCCGCTTCGGCGTGGACTGCGGCGATGGCTTGCTGCGGATCTATTCCGAACGCATGCTGCTGCCGCTTGAGCCGGGCCAGTACGTGCGCTGATCAGCGAAACCGATCCGCCGAAAGGGCGGCGAGCACCGGCGGGTTGCGTGGCATCCATGGGCCTGCCCGCACGCGTCGTCACGGCTGCGTCAGGTCATCTTGCGCAGGCGCACGTCGAGGTCCTGGCCTGATCGCGCCATGCTCATCATGCGCCAGCGCGTGCAGTCGGCCAGGCGCACGGGATCGATGCCCCGCACGGGCGCCGGCGCTTCGGCGTCGCCCATCACGATCGGTGCCACGAACACCCAGAGTTCGTCGACCAAGCCTGCGTCCACGAGCTTGCCCACCAGGCCGCCTCCGGCCTCGACGAGCATCGTGCTGACACCCAATCGCGCGTGAAGGTCCCGAAGGAGCGCCGTCAGGCCCTCCGCGCCCTCATCGATCGCGAGCACATCGGCGCCGGCCGCGCGCAGGACATCCGCGTGGCCCGCCCGTTCCGTGATCGCCTCGCGGGAGCACGCGATGGTGAGCGGAGCCTGCGCGATCGTCTTCACGAGCGCGCTCGAGGCCTCGAGTTCGAGCTGTCGGTCGACCACGACGCGACGCGCCCGGCGCAGGATCGGCGTGCCCCGTGCGGTCAGGCGCGGGTCGTCGGCGCGGACCGTGCCCATGCCGGTCAGGATCGCATCGACGCGCGCGCGCTCGCGATGCACGCGCCGGCGGCTGGCCTCGCACGAGATCCACTGGCTCTCGCCGCTGCGGGTGGCGATCGCACCATCGAGCGTCTGCGCCCACTTGGCGGTGACCCACGGCAATCGCGTGGCCACGCGCTTCACGAATGGCGCGTTCAGTTCGTCGGTCTCGGGCAGCGGGTGATGCACGGCTTCGATGCCGGCGGCCTCGAGCGCCTGCATGCCGCCGGTTGCGGTGGGATTCGGATCGCGCGTGGCGAACACCACGCGCGTCACGCCCGCAGCGATCAGCGCATGCGAGCAGGGGCCCGTGCGCCCGTGGTGGTTGCAGGGTTCGAGCGTGACGTAGGCCGTCGCGCCGCGGGCACGTTCGCCCGCATCGGCCAGTGCGTTGACCTCCGCATGGGCCTCGCCGCAGCGACGGTGCCAGCCGCGGCCGACGATGTGTCCATCGCGCACGATCACGCAGCCCACCATCGGGTTGGGCTCCGCACCACCGTGGCCACGAAGGGCCAAGCGCGCTGCAGTCAGCAGGAATCGGCGCGCGGCGGGATCAGCCGACATGGCTCAGCTCTGCCTCCGGGGCAGTGGCCGTGGCCGTCGCGTGCGCCGGGGCCGGCTGCATCGGACCTGCCATGACCACGAGCACGTCATCGTCTCGGCGCCCGCGCGTCCAGCTGTCCACGAGCGAGGCCACGTGCGTCGTCACGTCCAGGGGCAGGTCGCGGTGCGAGAGCGTCGCGCGCAGGTTGTCCAGCCCAAGCGACTGCCGCGCGGGGTTCTGCGCCTCGATCACGCCGTCGGTGTAGGCGACGAATGCATCGCCCGGGCCGATGGCCACGGTCTCCTGCGGCAGCGGATCCTGGTCGGGCATGCCGAGCACGCCGGCGTTGGAATCGAGCGCCCGAGGCGTGCCGCCGCCGGCCGTGCGCACGTAGGCGGGCGGGTGCGCGGCGTTCGTGAACGTGATCGTGCCCGCAGCGGGATCGATCTTCGCGCAGATCGCGGTCGCGTACGACTGGTGCCGCGACAGCACGAGCTCGCAGTAGCGGTGCAGACCGTTCATCAGCGGGGCCGGGTCGATGAGCGGGTCCTCGAGCCGCAGGCGCTCGATCTCGCCCGCGAGCCGCTGCACGGCGAGCGCCGACCGCAGGCCGTGCCCGAAGACGTCGACCAGCAGCACCATGCGAGCGCCATCCTCGCGCACCCAGGTCGCGGGGAAGTCGCCCCCCAGGTCCTGCGCAGGCTTGAAGGTGTAGCGGAACGGCACGGCAGCATCGGGTTCCTGACCGGGGAAGATGCTCTCGTGGATCGCGCGCGCGCTCGCGAGCTCGCGCCGCAGGCTCACGAAGCCATCGCGGAAGCGCTTGGTCCGGAAGCGCGATCCGTGCCGCCGCAGCCGGAGCCAGCAGAGGAGGAGGCCCGGGGCAAGCACGAAGGGCAAGGCGATCGTGCGCAGCAGTGCCGCGGTCCACCATGGTGTACCCATCTCGACGCCGTCGACCAGCACCGGCGCCTCGACCGGCAGGGGCAGCAGCAGGTCCGCCAGCATGTAGATGGCCAGCAGCGGGGCGATCGGCTTCAGGCTCTGCTTGGGGCTCCACGGCAGGAAGAGGCAGGCCGTGATGTGCCAGAAGAAGAGCGAGGCCAGCGGGCTGAAGCCTTGGCGCGAGCTCAGCCCCAGGTACACGTCGAGCGCGGCCTGCGCCACGCCGACGAGCACGATCATGATGCTCGCCTCGCGGATCAGTTCGTCGCGACCGTTGATCGCCCGCCGGCGGACGAGCCCGAAGAGCGCGGCGATGCCGGCGATGAGCAGCGTAAGCGTGATGACGAGCCAGGTCTGCAGGCGGCTGAGTGCGCCGAAGGCGATGATCGTGGCCGCATCGGGACGCGGAACGCCCGACGGCCACCGGTCGTTCGCCAGGAGATCGAGCGCGACCTGCGCGCTGATCTGGCTCGCGACGATCACCGCTACGCCGAGCAGTTCCCAGGCGATGTACGCGACGGCGAGCCAGAGGAACCTGCGCTTGAAGAAGCGCGAGAGTTCCACCTCGTACTCGCTGCTGAACCAGTCGCGTTCCTCGGCGGCCACGGCGTGAGGATAGCCCGGTCCGCCCACGGCCCCGGCGGCGGGTGTTCCTGCCTGCATGGCCGTGGCCATGAAAAAGGGGCGCCCGAGTGGGGCGCCCCGTGGGGTCAGGTTCGGTTGGCCGACCGTGGGCCGATCAGCCCTGCTTGGCGAGGACTTCGTCCTTCAGGCGATCCGGCATGAGGCGGTAGGTCAGCGGCTCCATGCTGCTGCTGGCGCGACCCTGGGTCATGCTGCGCAGCGTGGTGGTGTAGCCGAAGAGTTCCGACAGCGGCACTTCGCAGTGCAGCAGGCGGGTCACGCCGCGCATCTCGCTGTCGACGATCGAGCCGCGACGGCTGGCGATGTCGCCCGAGACGTTGCCGAAGAACTCGTCGGGGGTGGTGACGACGAGCTTCATGATGGGCTCAAGGAGCGCCGGCTTGGCCTTCATGCACGCCTCACGGAAGGCGAGCGCGCCGGCCTGCTCGAACGCGATCTGGCTCGAGTCGACGTCGTGGTACGAGCCGAAGACCAGCTCGACCTTGACGTTGATCATCGGGAAGCCGCCGATGATGCCGCTGGATGCGGCCTGGCGCACGCCGTACTCGACGCTGGGGATGAACTCGCGCGGGATGACGCCGCCCGAGATCTTGTCGAGGAACACGACGCCGTCCTTCATCTTCAGCTCCTCGGCCTCGGCTTCCTCCGGGGTGATGGGGCTGACGTTCACGGTGGCGTCGCCGAACTGGCCGCGGCCGCCGGTCTGCTTCTTGAAGAGGCCGCGCACGTCCTTGGCCGTGCCCACGATCGTCTCGCGGTAGGCCACGCGGGGCTTGCCCACGTTGACGTTGATCTTCATGTCGCGGACGAGCTTGTTGCGGATGATCTCAAGGTGAAGCTCGCCCATGCCGCTGATGATCGTCTCGCCGGTCTCTTCGTTGAAGTTGGAGCGGAACGAGGGGTCTTCGCGACGGATGGTGGTGAGCGCCTCGCCGAGCTTCTTGCGGTCATCGGCCGTGACCGGCTCGATGCTCATGCTGATCACGGGCTCGGGGAACACCATGCGCTCGAGGATGATCTGGTCATCGTTGTCGCACAGGGTGTCGCCGGTGTACGAGTCCTTGAGGCCGACGACGGCGACGATCTGGCCGGAGCCGGTCGAGTCGAGGGCGTTGCGGTCCTTCGCGTGCATCTCGTAGATGCGGCTCACGATCTCGCGCTTGCCGTTGCCGGGGTTGGTGACGCGCATGCCCTTCTCGAGCTTGCCCGAGTAGATGCGGATGTACGTCAGCGTGCCGGCCACGTCGGCGACGACCTTGAACACGAGCGCGCTGAACGGCGCGTTCTCGGTGTGCGGGCGCGTCATGCGCTGGTCGGGGTCGCGGGGGTTCACGCCTTCGACGTCGCTGCGCTCGGTCGGGTTGGGCAGGAACTCGACGGCTGCGTCGAGCACCTTCTGGATGCCGACGTACTTCAGCGCCGAGCCGCAGAGGACAGGGAAGCACTTGAGGCCGATGGTGCCCTTGCGCAGGGCGGCCTTGAGTTCCTCGACGGTGACCGAGGCCGGGTCGCTCAGGAACTTGTCGGTCAGGTTCTCGTCGAGTTCGCAGATCTTCTCGACCATGCGCTCACGCCACACCTGGGCGTCGACGAGGAATTCCTCGGGAATCTCGCCCTCGGTCATCGTCTGGCCGTCGTCCTCGGCGTTCCAGCGGATCGCCTTCATCGTGAAGAGGTCGATCACGCCCTGGAAGTCGTTGCCGTAGCCCATCGGGAACTGGATCGCGATGGCGTTGGCGCCCAGGCGGGTCAGGATGCTGCCGAAGGAGAAGTTGAAGTCGGCCCCCATCTTGTCCATCTTGTTGATGAGGCAGCAGCGGGGGACGCCGTAGCGGTCAGCCTGGCGCCAGACCGTCTCGCTCTGGGCTTCCACGCCTTCCTTGCCGTCGAACACGGCAACGGCGCCATCGAGCACGCGCAGCGAGCGCTCCACTTCGATGGTGAAGTCGACGTGGCCCGGGGTGTCGATCAGGTTGACCTTGTACTCGGTGCCCTTGAAGGTCCAGGGGCAGGTCGTCGCGGCCGACTGGATGGTGATGCCGCGCTCCTGTTCTTCCTGGAGGCTGTCCATGGTCGCGGTGCCTTCGTGCACTTCGCCCATGCGGTGGATCTTGCCGGTGTAGAAGAGGATGCGCTCGGTGACGGTGGTCTTGCCAGCGTCGATGTGGGCGCAGATGCCGATGTTGCGAACCTTGGTCAGGTCAGTTGCCATGATGGTCTCGTGTCTTGGAAATGGGGAATCGGGGAGTCTAGCGGCCCCCGTGCCGCCGGGTCAATGGTCGGGCCGGGCGTCGATCAGCCCTGCCGGATGAGGTCCGCCTCGCGGATCCCCAGCGTTTCCCAGTGCGGGGCGAGATCGGCCAGCCATCGCCGCCCATCCTGCACATAACCGGCCGTGGGAGCCAGGCCGGGCACTCGGCCCGTGAAGAACCGGTTCAGGCGCTCCATGCAGAGTTCGCGCACCGTCTTCGCGGCCATGCTCGCGAGCGCGATGGGCAGGTGGCGGGACTCCGCACCGACATCGAAGCTCACCCGGACGGGGCGGTCGTCGATCGTGAGCAGGTAGTGCGAATGCTCCTCATCCTCGCGCAGCACGCGCGGCGAACGGGCATCGAGCGAACGCATCAGGTCATCGAGGTAGCGCATGCGGCCGCCTTGTCGGTCGAACGCGAGCCACGCCGGCATCACAGGGTGCGCAGCGAGTGCATCGCGCGCGAACTCCATCGCTGTGCGGAAGGTCAGGTTGGGCTTGAGGGCGCCAGTGGCCAGGTGCGCATTGAGTGCGGCCGGCTCATGTCGAACGCACCGCAGGGCATGCAACGTGACATTGGCCTTCGAGCACGCTCGCGCGAACTGTCCCGCACCGATGGAGGCGAGCGCGCGATCGGTCGCAACGGGAAGCGCCACCGCGGGTTGTTCATGTGGGAACGAAGCCTCGTCGCCAAGCATCGCGCGCAGGGCATCGTCATCGGCGGCGATCGACGTGGTGCCGTGCGCGGCAGCAGTGCACGCGAGCACGGTGCGCTCCAGATGCGTCAGCGGGTGCTGCGTCGATCCCTTCGGAAGCTTGAGCTTCTTGCTGTCAGCGATCGGCAGGCGACCGCGCGCATCCTTGCCGCTTCGGCAGACCGCCGTGCGCAGCAGCGTCCACAGATTCGGCGGCGCCGCGTCAGCGGCAACCATGTCGGGGCCGCCTTCGGCACCGACGGTCCAGACCGATGCGCCCACGCACAGCGGGCCCAAGAGGGGCCCGTAGCCGGCTTCATCGACGCCCAAGAGCAGCATGCCGCGCAGGGATACCACAGCGCGCGCCTGCGGCGCTCGTCCGGAGCGACCGAGCAGTCACGAGCACGGCCGTGCTCGTCCGGAGCGA
>JAGWXC010000064.1 GCA_018970045.1 Planctomycetota bacterium
GGGCAGGTGTGCCACGCGTTGATCGTGGTGTCGTACTGCACGCCGGGGTCGGCGCAGTGCCAGGCGGCCTCGTTGATCTGCCGCCAGAGGTCGCGGGCCGGCAGCGTCTTGGCCGCCTTGCCGTCGGTGCGGCGGGTGAGGGTCCACTCGCCGTCCTTCTCGACCGCGTCCATGAACGCGTCGGAGAGGCGGACGGAGTTGTTCGAGTTCTGGCCGCTGACGGTGTAATACGCCTCGCCGTTGAAGTCGTAATCGAGCTTGAGGCCCATGCCCTTGGCCAGGTCCTGCTGGTCCTTGGGCAGGTGCTTCATGCCTTCGACGAGCGCGGCGACCTTCAGTTCCTCGCGGACCTTCCAGTTGACGAACGCCTCGATGTCCGGGTGATCGACGTCGAGGCAGACCATCTTGGCCGCGCGGCGCGTGGTGCCGCCGGACTTGATCGCGCCTGCGGCGCGGTCACCGATCTTGAGGAAGCTCATCAGGCCGGAGCTGCGGCCGCCGCCCGAGAGCGGCTCATTCTCGCCGCGCAGGCGGCTGAAGTTGGTGCCGGTGCCCGAGCCGTACTTGAAGAGGCGCGCCTCGCGGACCCAGAGGTCCATGATGCCGCCTTCGTTGACGAGGTCATCGCTGACGGACTGGATGAAGCACGCGTGGGGCTGCGGGTGGGTGTACGCATCCTTGGCGAGCGACAGCGAACCAGTGAGGTGGTCGGCGATCCAGTGGCCCTGGGCTGGGCTGTTGATGCCGTAGGCCCAGTTCAGGCCCGTGTTGAACCACTGCGGGCTGTTGGGTGCGGCCATCTGCGTGATCAGCATGTAGCTGAGCTCGTCGTAGAAGGCCTGCGCGTCATCGGCGGAATCGAAGTAGCCGTGCTCCTGGCCCCAGTGCGCCCAGCAGCCCGCAAGGCGGTGCACCACCTGGCGCACGCTCTTCTCGGGGCCGAAGACGGGCTTGCCGTCCTTGACGACCGGGACGCCGTCCTGGTCGAACTGCGGCACGCCGGCTTTGCGGAAGTACTTGCTGACCACGATGTCCGTGGCGAGCTGGCTCCACTCCTTCGGGATCTCGGCATCGTTCATCTCGAAGACGACCGAACCGTCGGAGTTGTGGATCTTGCTGGTGCGCGTGGTCCATTCGATGGTGCTGAACACATCGCGCTTGCCGTCCGTGAATCGTCGATTGATCTTCATGGCTTCCTACCTTGCGTCCGTGCGCTGCTGAACTGGTGCAATCCGTGCGTTGGTGCTGACTCGAGAGGCGTGACGTCCCGGGGCCGGCGATGCCGGCCGGGGGACACAGAATTCAATGGCCCTGGAAGGGCAGGCCGTCGACCCGAGGCAGCGTGAGGCCGCCCTGGTCCTGGTACTTGCCGCCCTTGTCGGCGTACGACACCGCGCAGACCCGATCGGCCTTGAGGAAGATCATCTGCGCGATGCCCTCGTTGGCGTAGATCTTGGCGGGGAGGGGAGTGGTGTTGGAGATTTCGATCGTGACCTTGCCGCGCCACTCGGGCTCGAGCGGGGTCACGTTGACGATGATGCCGCAGCGGGCGTAGGTGCTCTTGCCGACGCAGATCGCCAGCACGTCGCGCGGCACGTCGAAGACCTCGATCGTCTCGGCGAGCGCAAAGGAGTTCGGCGGGATCAGGATGTGATCCTTGCCGGTCTGCGCCGTGTCGATCGTGATGAAGAGATCGTTGGTGAAGTTCTTGGGATCGACGATCGCCACGCCGCCCGAGGTGGCGTTGGTGAAGATCTTGAACTTGGTGCCGACGCGAACGTCGTAGCCGTAGCTGGAGACGCCGTACGAGACGGTGCCGGGGCGCTTCACGTTCTCGGCGAACGGCTCGATGGGAACGCATTCCCGGATCTGGGTATCACAGAGCACTGCCATGGATCTTCTCTGTTCCTCCTGCACCGCCCGGCGATGGGCAGCGGCCGATGGCATGGCATCGACGACCTTGGCTGGAAGCACCCAGCCTGTGCAGCCGACTCCGATGAGGGAGGCGGCTGGTCTCCATCGTGCTCGCCACCGACGTTGGTCAGTGCGCCCACGATCCACCAGTCCATCGTCGCTTGGGTTGGGTGCCGGGTCTCCACAACGGCCGGCGCCAAGCAGGATGGGCGTGATGCGGCGTCGAAATATGGTCCGAGAACCAGCTTTCTCCGCAGCATCCATGCCAGTCAGGGGAACCACCACCTCACCAGCAGGACCGCACGATAGCCCTACATGTAGTGGTTGCAAGGGTGCGAATCACAAAATATCGTGCTTTTGGGCCCGCCGCCCTAAGTCAAGACTTCGTCAAGACTTGCCGTCTTGACATGATTCAGGGCGTGGCTCGGGAGCGCTACCGAACGGTGGACAACTTGCCGGGGAGGGGGCTCAGCACCTTCTAGACTCGCCCCATGGTCACGGAAGGCCCATGGCTCGACGGTCTCACGGACGCACAGCGCGCCGCTGTGGTGCACCCCGCGACCCCGCTCTTGGTGTTGGCGGGTCCGGGTTCGGGCAAGACCCGCGTGATCACGCGTCGCATTGCGCACTTGGTCGCGCAGGGGGCGGCGCCATGGTCGATCCTGGCGCTCACCTTCACGAACAAGGCTGCGGGCGAGATGAAGGAGCGGGTGCATGCCATGCTCGAGGCGGAACTCGCGGGTTCGCGCGGCCTGCAGGTCAGCACGTTCCACTCCTTCTGCGCCACGCTGCTGCGTCGATACGGCTCGAGCCCCGCAGCCGCCGCCAGCGACGGCACGCCGCTCGCGCCGGGCTTCTCGATCTTCGACACCGACGATGCGCGTGATGCGGCGAAACGAGCGATTGCCGCGACTGGATTCGACACCAAGAACTGGCCGCCGGCGCTCGTGCTCTCGCGCATCAGCGATGCCAAGAACAAGCTGCTCGATGCTGCGGCGTACGCGGCCGAGGCCGGCGACTTCACGAGCCGTTCGCTCGCGAAGATCTACCGCGCGTATGAAGCCGAACTCGCGAAGTGCAACGCGGTCGATTTCGACGATCTTCTCCTGCGCGTCGCGCGACTGGTCCGCCAGGATGCCGCGGTGCGCGAGGAGCTGCAGCAGCGCTACCGGCATGTGCTCATCGACGAGTACCAGGACACCAACCACGCGCAGTTCGTGATCGCGGGTGCGATCGCCCAGGCGCATGGCAGCCTGACGGTCGTCGGCGATCCGGACCAGTCGATCTATGCCTGGCGCGGGGCGGACATCACGAACATCCTCGATTTCGAGCAGCATTTCCCAGGCGCGGGGGTGATTCCGCTCGGCCAGAACTTCCGCTCGACGGCCCACATCGTGGCCGTGGCGGATGGCCTGATCCGGCACAACACGCGTCGCAAGCACAAGGATCTGACGACCGAGCTCGAGGCGGGCGCCATGCCGCAGGTCATCCGCGCGCTCGATGAACGGCACGAGGCGCGCGTGGTCGTCGACGAGATGGTGCGCCAGCACGAAGCGGGCGTGCCGTGGAAGGGGATGGCGGCGCTCTACCGCATGAACGCGCTCAGCCGCGTCATCGAGGACGAACTGCGCCGGCGCTCGATTCCCTACGTCGTCGTGCGCGGGACCGCGTTCTACGAACGCCGCGAGATCAAGGATGCGCTTGCGTACCTGCGCACGCTCGCCAACCCGAGCGACGAGGTCGCGCTGCGCCGGATCATCAACGTCCCCGCCCGCGGGATCGGCGCGACCACGATCGCGCGTGCCGATGCGCTCGCTGCCGCGCGTGGGCTCGGGTTCGAGGCGGCGCTTGCGGCCACCGACGGGCTCACGGCGCGTGCACGCAAGGCCATCGATGGATTCCTGGCCAACGTGGCGCAGTGGCGCGCCGACCTCATGCAGGGTGCGCCGCACGAGGTCGACGACGAGGACCTGCCGCAGATGCTCGGCGGCATGCTCGGTGGTTACGTGGCGCGCGTCCTCACCGAGAGCGGTTTCGAGGCCGCCGCGGGCGAGGGCAGCGCGGATGCCGAGGAAGCAGCCGAGCGCCGCGCGAACGTCGCTGAACTCGTGACGGCGGCATCCGAGTTCCGCATGCCGGCGCAGGAACCCGGTGCGCCGCGGCCGCAGCTTGTGGATGTGCTGCGCGCGTTCCTCGAGCGCGTCGCGCTCGTCGCCGATTCCGATGCGTTCGATCCCGAGGCGGGCGCCGTCACGCTCATGTCGCTGCACGCGGCGAAGGGTCTCGAGTTCCCCTTCGTGGCGGTCATCGCCTGCGAGGAGGGGATCCTGCCGCACAGCCGGGTGCAGGCCGACCCCGCGCAGCTCGAGGAGGAGCGCCGGCTGCTCTTCGTGGGCATCACGCGCGCCGAGCGTCAGCTGGTGCTGTCGAGCGCGGCCATGCGCACGCTGCGCGGGATCCGCGAGGCCACGATGGAGAGCCAGTTCATCGAGGAATTGCCTGCGGATCGCGTGGCCCGGCGCGACCTCGCCGGGGGCTCGCGCGGCGCATCGATCGACCCCGATGCGCCTGCGTGGGAACCCGATCCCGACGAGCGACAGGGCTGGAAGGCGGGCATGCGCGTGCGCCACCGCCAGTTCGGCATGGGCCAGATCGAGGCCGTGCTGCGCCAGGGCAGCGTGACCACGCTGCGGGTCGCGTTCCGCACGGTGGGCGTGAAGAGCCTGGTGGCGGAGTACGCGCGGCTCGAGATCGTGAACTGATCGCGTCCGGAGGCCGATGCCTTCAGCGGCAGCAGCCGGTCTGCCACATGATGAACGACCAGCGGTCGACCGCATCGCGCACGCGCAGCGAGAGCGGCTTGCCCTGGCCATGGCCGCCGTCACGATCGACCCAAAGCAGGATCGGATCGGCATCGTGGTCGTTGGCGGCCATCGCCTGCAGGCGCGCTGCCATCTTGCGCGCGTGCAACGGGTGCACGCGCGTGTCGTTCTCGCCGGCCGTGATCAGCATCGCTGGGTAGCGCTGGCCCTTCTTGATGTTGTGGTAGGGGCTGTACGCGCGCAGCCAGCGGAACTGCTCCGGATCCTCGCTGCTGCCGTACTCGGGCACCCAGAAGCGCGCCATCAGGAACTGCTGGTAGCGCAGCATGTCGAGCAGCGGCACCTGGCAGACCACGCACGACCACAGCTCGGGGCGCTGCGTGATCGCCACGCCCGTCAGCAGGCCGCCGTTGGAACCGCCCATCACCGCAAGCCGATCGGCCTTGGTGTAGCCGTTCGTGGCGAGCCAGCCAGCGACGGCGTAGAGATCATCGAACACGTTCTGCTTGCGGTCGCGCATGCCCGCCTGGTGCCACGACTCGCCGTACTCGCCGCCACCGCGCAGGTTGGCCAGCGCGTACACGCCGCCGGCCTCGAACCACGGCCAGTTGGTCGCGTTGAAGCCCGGCTCCATGCTCACGTTGAAGCCGCCGTAGCCGTACAAGAGGCACGGATTCGAGCCGTCGAGCTTCAGCCCCTTGCGGTGCACGATGAAGACCGGCACCTTCGTGCCGTCCTTGCTCGGCACGAAGCGCTGGCTCACCTCGACCATCGAGGGATCGACGGGGACCTCCGGGCGCGCCCAGAGCGCAAGCTTCGACGCCGCTCCCTCGAGCACGGTGCGATAGATCGAGCGCGGCTCGTTGAAGCTCTCGTAGGTCACGAAGGCCTCGTCGCGATCCTCCTCCGTGGCGATGCCGGCATTGCCCAGGCCGGGCAGCGCGATCTCGCCCGCGCTCACACCCGAGCGGCGGAAGAGCTCCATGCGCGTGATGACGTCCTTCTTCCACGAGGCCACGAGCCACGTTGCCGTCGGCGAGACGCCGTCGAGCACGGCGTCCTTGCGCTCGGCGATCACCGTGCGCCAGCGCTCCTGCGCGGGCTCGGTGAGATCGATCGCCAGCAGCCTGCCGTTGGGGCTCTGGAACGTCGTCGAGGTGAACATCGTGGTGCCTTCGATCGCGACCGGGTCGAAGCGGCCATCGAGCCCGACGGCGATGGGGACGAAGCGCACCTGTCCCGTGCGGCGCCACTCATCGACGCTCGCCACGTACAGGTCGTTGCGCTGCCAGCCTTCGCTCACGCCCAGCGTGATCCACTTGCCGTCGCGGCTCAGGCCGGCACCGGGCACGCGCGATGGCTCCTTCTGCACGAAGAGCACCGGATCGTTGCGCTCGTGCATGCCGAGCAGGTGCCACTTCACGGTGCGCGAATAGGGATCCTTGGGGTCCGACAGGCGCGAGTAGAGAAACTGCCGGCCATCGGGCGCCCAGCCGCCGAAGCCCGCCTTGCCGGGGATCGTGTCGGCGAGCCACGACCCGCCCGAGGTCGCAAGCACATGGAGCTGGCTCATCTCATCGCCCGCACGGGAGAGACCGAACGCCACGAACTGGCCATCGGGGCTCGGCACGTACCAGTCGAGGCTCGTCAGGCCCTTCTCATCGATCGCGTTCACGTCAAGCAGCGTGCGCGGCGCACCATCGAAGCCCTCGCGCACCTTGAGCACCGGCTGGTTCTGCGTGCCCGATCGCTCGGAGTAGAAGTAAAGGTTCCCGCGCATCGACGGAGCCGAGATGCCACCGATCTGCATGAGCGGCGTGAGCGCCTTCTCGAGCTTGGCGCGGCAGGGCAGGGCATCGAGCACGCGGCGCGTGTGATCGTTCTGGAGCGTGGTCCAGGCGGCCACCTCGCCGCTCTCGGATTCGAGCGCCTCGAGCCAGCGGTACTCGTCGGTGAACGACTCGCCGTGGAGCGTTTCGGTGGCCGGGCGCGGCACGGTCACGGGCGGGGCACTGGCGATGGACAGGACGAGGACGGCGTGGAGCAGCATGGGCGGGATCGTAAGCCGCGCGACTCGACCCGTCCGATCCGGGTGCAGCCACGGGCGATGGCCCGATGCGGCGGCGAGTGATGGCCAGCTGTGGCGGCGAGTGATGGCCCGACGCGGGGGCGAGCGATGCCTTGCCGCGGCGGCGAACTGGACTCAGGCCCGCGTGAGCCGCATGCGGACGGTCTCGGGAAGCGCCGCCAGGGCGCGCACGATGCCGTCGCCCTCGAAGGGGTCGACGTCGAGGATGACGTAGCTCGTGTGCGGGTCGGACTGCAGGTACTCGGCGTTGATGTTGACCGACTCGCGGGCGAAATGGCCGTGCATCGTGCTCAGCACGCCGGGCACGTTGCGATGCACGTGCATGATCCGCACCTGGCCCGCGCGCAGCGTGGGCAGGTCGACCTCGGGGAAATTCACGGCGCTGGCCGTCGATCCGCTGGTCCAGTGGCGCACGAGCTTCTCGGCGACCTCGATCGCGATCGACTCCTGCGCCTCTTCGGTGCTGCCGCCGATGTGCGGCGTCAGGATCACGTTGCCGAGGCCCCGCAGCGGGCTCTCGAACGCTTCATCGCGGCTCGCGGGTTCCTGCGGGAAGACGTCCAATGCGGCGCCGGACACGTGCCCCGAGCGCAGCGCCGCCGCGAGCGCATCCACATCGACCACGCTGCCGCGCGCATTGTTGATGAGCGCCGCGCCGGGCTTCATGCGCGCCAGTTGCGGAGCGCCGATCATGCGTTCGGTCGAGGGGGTGCTGGGCACGTGCAGGGTGACGATGTCCGATTCCGCCAGGAGCGCATCGAGCGAATGGCGTGGCTGGGCGTTGCCCAAGGGCAGCTTGCGAATGATGTCGTGGAAGACCACGCGCATGCCCATGGATTCCGCGAGCACGCTGACCTGGCTGCCGATGTGGCCGTAGCCGACGATGCCGAGCGTGCGGCCGCGGACCTCGTGGGCGTCCTTCGCGCTCTTGTCCCAGGTGCCGGCGTGGAGCAGCGAACTCTTTTCGAAGAGCCGCCGCGCGAGGCAGATCGCCTCGGCCACGGTCATCTCGGCCACGCTGCGCGTGTTGCTGAACGGGCTGTTGAACACGGGGATCCCCGCGCGGCTCGCAGGAGCAAGATCGACCTGGTCGGTGCCGATGCAGAAGCACCCGATCGCGGCGGGTCGCCCGGCAGCGAGCGCCGCTTCACGAACCGAGGTCTTGGAGCGGATCCCGAGTACGGTCGCGCGCGCGAGCGCCGCGCGCAACGCGTCGCCTTCGAGTGCACCGGCATGGCGCTCGATCGTGAAGCCCGCCTCGCGCAGGATCGGGTCGGCGGCGGCGTGCACGTTCTCGGCAAGGATCGCGATCGGTTGCATGTCAGGTTCCCACGATGTCGGGCAGGTCGAAGAGGCCCGCGGTCAGGTTCACGGGGCCGCCCGCGGTGATGAGCACGTCGGCCTCGTGGTGCACGCTCAGCGAGCCATCGGCCGTGTAGATCGGCCACGCCGAACCTTCCGAGCGCGTCTCGGTCGTGCCGATCGCGATCATGGGCTCCACAGCGACGAGCATGCCCGGCCGCCAGAGCGACCAGGCCTCGCTCCACTCGCCGGGATAGGTGGGCACGGTGTTGGCCACGTACGGCGCGGCATGCAGCGAGCGGCCGTAGCCGTGGCCGCCCAGGCCGCGCACCAGGCAGAATCCGCAGCGCTTCTCGACATGCTGCTGCACCGCCTTGGCCCAGTCGACCAGTGGCCGCCCCGGCTGCATGGCTTCGATGCCCAGGCGCAGGCTCTCGCGCCCAGCCTGCATGAGTTCCGCGGCGAGCTTGTCGCAGCCGCGGATCGCGTAGGTCCACGCTGCGTCGCCGATCCAGCCCTGGTGTTTGACGCCGATGTCGACGCTGATGAGGTCGCCCTCCGCGAGCGGGCGCTCGCTCATGTCATGCGTGCCATGCACGACGCAATCGTTCACGCTCAGGCACGAGTGGCTCGGGAAGGGCGGATGCCCGCGCACCTTGTAGCCCTTGAAGCACGAGGTGCACTTGAGGTCGGCGAGCTGCTGCGCGACGAACCCATCGACGTGCGCCAGCGTGAGCCCAGGCCTGAGTTCCTCGACGAGTCGACGGTGGATGGTCACGACGGCCGCAGCCGCCGCGGTCGCGGCATCCTGGTCACGGGGTTCGATCATGGCGTTGCCTCGAAGCCTGGTTCATCGGCATTCACGGCACGACCCGCGTGGAGCACCAAGCCGGGCGCTCCCGAGGGCAGCCCGTGCACAAGCGCATCCTCGTTGGTGTCGTGCAGCAGCATGAGGTCGGCGCGCTGCCCGGGCTCGATCGAGCCCACGGTTCCCGACACGCCGAGCAGGTGCGCCGCGTTGGTGATCGATGCACGCAGGATCTCGGCACTCGTGAGCCCCATGAAGCGTGCGGCGAGCTGCATGGCGAAGGGAAGCCCCAGGCCGGGAGCACTGCCGGGGTTGGCATTGCTCGCGATGACCAGCGTGCCGCCCTCGTCGAGCAGTCGACGTGCATCCATGAATCGCATGTCGAGCGCGAAGCCTGTGGCCGGCAGCGCCACGGCGAACGCGCCGCTGTGGGCCACGGTCGCGAGGTCGCTCGCACTCGAGGCCTCGAGATGGTCGACGCTGCGCACGCCCATGCCGATCAGGTCGGCGAGCAATCCCGATCGCGTGAACTGGTCCACGTGCGCGCGTACGGGGCAGCCCAGCGCAAGCGACGTGGCCACGAAGCGCACGGCGTCGTCGCCCATCCACGCGCCCTGCTCGATGTAGAGGTCCATCGTCGTGCCGGGCCGCGCGGCCGCGATCGCCGGCAGCGTCTCCCGAAGGGTGCGCGCGACGAAGTCCGGGCAGCCCGGGTCGATCGCGTGGCCCGCCAGGCAGGTGGCCACGGTCCCGATCTGCGCAACGCACGCGGCCGCGGCATCATCAATCGCGCCGAGCATGCGCAGCTCCGCCTCGGTGGAGAGGCCGTAGCCGCTCTTGACCTCGCAGGTTCCCGTACCCACGCGAGCCATGCGCTGCAGGCGCAGCGCGGTGGTGCGCGCGAGGTCCTCGCGGGTCGAGCCGCGGACCGATCGCACGGAACTCATGATGCCACCGCCAGAGTTCAGGATCGAGAGGTACGGCTCGCCTGCACGCTTGCGCGCCCACTCGCTCCACCGGTCGCCGGTCCAGCAGGCGTGCGTGTGGGCATCGATCAAGGCAGGCATGAGGACACGGCCGCGTGCATCGATCCGGATCGAGGCGACGGGAGGCGTGCCCGTGCCGACCCGATCGACCAATCCGTCATCGCCGATGAGCACCCAGCCCCGGTCGACCACGCCGAGTTCGCGCATCGCTGCGCCGCGGGCCGGTTCACGGCCCATCGGCATGGTCAGCACGCGCGCATCGTGGATCAGGAGCGGCACGGTCGGAGCCTACCCGAGCGCGCAGCGGCTTCGGTGCTTCGGATAGAGTCCCTTCGCCATGACACCGCAGAGCAAGAAGACCGCGCTCCTCGAGATCACCTTCGACGGCAGCATCATGATCGTGAAGCCCGCGGGCCCCAACGTGGGTCAGCGCGAAGCACCGATCATGAAGGCCGACATCGACCCGGTGGTCAAGTCGGCGGGCAAGGCCATGAAGGTCATGGTGATGGACCTCTCCAGCGTGCAGTTCATGAGCAGCATGGGGCTGGGCATGATCATCGACATGCGCAACGCGGCTGCCCAGTCGGGCGCCACGGCGGTGCTCTTCGGGGTCAACAAGGACCTCAAGGCGCTGCTGGCGATGATGAAGATCGAGAAGCTCTACAAGATGGCGGACACGGCGGCGCAGCTCCAGGCGCTCTGCGGCCGCTGAACCAGCGCCTCCTCGTCGCCGAAGGGCGCGATCGCCTCAGTCCAGACCGAGCCCATCGCCCACCTGCACCACCACGTCGCCGCGGCCACGATCGACCGCAGCCAGGCCCTCCGCACCATCGCGGGTGATCGCCACCACGAAGACGCTCGTGCCGGGGCGGCGCGCCATGAGTTCAAGCGCCGTGCCACCGAGGAAATCGCTGTGGAAGCAGCCCACGAGCAGCACCGCACGCGGGCTCGCCTCGAGCGCCCGTGCCACGCTGGCGCCCATGGTGGCATCCCACACCCGCTGGCTGCGCAGCATGCGATCGACCTGGTCGTCGGGCACGGCGGCGTCCGAGCCGCGCATCTCCTGCATCAGTTCGGCCAGACGGTGGCGGTAGGCGCCGACGTCAGGTGCGATCGGCAGGTCGAAGAGCGCACGTTCGTCCGCCGGCAGGGCGAGCAGGCCGTCGTAGCCCTCCCGATTGGCGCGCGACACGTACTGGCGGGGCGCGTTGGCAGCCACGATCGCCGCGCCGTGCTCGCGAGCCAGGTCCAAGCACGGCTGATAGAAGGCCAGCCAGCTGTTGGGCTGCCCGGACCAGGTCCGGCTACCGGTCCGATCGATGAGCTGGTCGGTCGTGAGCTCGCCGCGCGCCCAGGCATCGACGGTCGGCTGCTCATGCCGCTCCAGCATCTCCAGGCAGAGTGCCGTGCGCGGTTCGCGCTCGAGCAGCCTTGCGTACAGCGCCTGCTGAAGCGCGTGGGCGTCCGGGTTGTCGTGGTACTCGCCCAGCAGCACCACGTCCGCGCGGGCGGCGCGCCGGGCGGCCTCGTCGAGGTCGAGCCGCTCACCGGTCGTTCCATCCCGGATCACGAGGGCCGCTGCCGTACGGTCACGCTCGGCGGGGGAGAGCACGCGAGCAGAGCGCGGTGCAGCGCAGGCCGCAAGGAGGGACACGACAGCCGCGATCGTGAGGAGACGCATGCTCCTACGCTACGCTCGTGGACTGCATGGAGGCAACAAGCGGGAGATCCCTTGCGCAGGAGCGCCCGCGATGAGCGTGCAGGTGGCCGCACTGCTCGGCGACGCCGGCGCGATCGCGCGCCGCCTGCCTGGTTTCGAGCCACGGCCGCAGCAGCTCCAGATGGCGTCGGCCGTCGAGGAGTGCCTGGCTCGAAACGGCCGCCTGATGGTCGAGGCCGGCACGGGCACCGGCAAGAGCTTCGCGTACCTCGTGCCGGCGATCCAGCGAATCCTCTCGCACCGGGAGCGCGTGGTCGTCTGCACCAACACGATCGCCTTGCAGGAGCAGTTGATCGACAAGGACATCCCGCTGCTCAATGCGGTGATTCCCGATGAGTTCAGCGCGGTG
>JAGWXC010000300.1 GCA_018970045.1 Planctomycetota bacterium
AGCACGATGCCGCCGATGACGCTGCCGAGGATGATCACCATGAAGGGCTCGAGCAGGCTGAGCAGGCCACCCACGGCCACGTCGACCTCCTCGTCGTAGTTGTCGGCGATCTTGGTCAGCATCACGTCCATGTCGCCGGTCTCCTCGCCCACGTCGATCATGTTGACGACCAGCGAATCGACGACCTTGGCCTCGCGCAACGGGGTGGCGAAGTTCTCACCCTCCCGGATGCTGTCGTGCACCCGCGTGAGGGCCTTCTCGAAGACGTAGTTGCCGCAGGTGTCTCGCGTGATCAGCACGGCCTCGAGGATGGGAACACCCGCGCTGACGAGGGTGCCGAGCGTCCGGGTGAAGCGCGCCACCACGGTCTTGCGCGTAAGGTTGCCCAGTCCGGGCAGACGCAGCACGATGATGTCCACCGCCGCGCGGCCGATGGGCGTCTTTCGGATGAGCTTGTAGGTGAAGAAGATCACGAATGGCCCGATGGCGATCCAGACCACGCCGGGCACCGCCTGATCCTTCGTCGCCGTTCCGGCCACCCACTTGCTGCCGTCGATCAGGAAGGTGGTCGCGGCTGGCAGCTTCACGCCGAAGTCCTTGAAGATCTCCTGGAACTTCGGGATGACAAAGTACATGATGCCCGTCACGATCGCGATGGCGATGCTGATGACGCACACCGGGTAGATCATGGCGCCCTTGATGCGCCGCTTCAGTCGCTCGCCCTTCTCCATGAACTCGGCGAGGCGCTGCAGGATCACGTCGAGCACGCCGCCGACCTCGCCGGCCGCCACCATCTTGCAGTAGAGGCGGTCGAAGGCCTTCGGGTGCTTGGCGAAGCTCTCGCTGAGCGTGTTGCCGCCCTCGACGTCCTCGCAGACGGCGCCGAGGATCGTCTTCAGCTTGCCCGCCTTCTGCTGCTGCTCGAGGATCTGCAGCGAGCGCAGCAGCGGCAGGCCGGCGTCCTGCAGCGTGCTCATCTGGCGCGTGAAGAGCGTGAGGTTCTTCGCGCTCACCTTGCCCGGCATCGAGAACGGCAGCTTCTTGCGCTTCTTCTTGCCTTCGGCCGGCGCCTTCGTCTCGCCCTTCGCCGGCGCCTTGTCCTCGCGCACCGAGGTCGGGAACATGCCGTCGGCGCGCAGCTTCTTGATCACGTCCTCGCTCGTCGCGGCGTCCATGGTGCCCTTCTGGGGCTTGCCGCTCGCGTTCATGGCCTCGTAGGCGAAGGTGGGCATGCGTCTCTGCTTTCCTGGAGGGCCCGAAGGCCGGGGTTCATTCCTCGTCGATCGTCTCGCGCACCACCTCGTCGATGGTCGTCTGGCCGTCGTAGATGCTCAGCAGGCCGATCTCGCGCAGCGTGCGCATGCCGCGCTTGCGGGCCTCGGCGCGCAGCACCGAGGTGTTCGCCTGCTGCATGATCAGCTCGCGCAGCGTGTCGTCGAGCACCATGATCTCGAACAGCGCCATGCGGCCCTTGTAGCCGGTGCGGTTGCAGTGGTCGCATCCCTTGCCGCGACAGAAGGTGCGCCCGCGCACGTCCTCGGGCTTGAGGCTCAGCTCCATGAGCTGCTCCTCGGTCGGCACGTAGGTCTCCTTGCACTTCGTGCACACGCGGCGCACCAGGCGCTGCGCCACGATCGCCTCGAGCGTGGCGGTGAGCAGAAAGGTCTCCACGCCGAGGTCGACGAGTCGCAGGATGCTGCTCGGCGCGTCGTTCGTGTGCAGCGTGGTGAACACCAGGTGGCCCGTCAGGCTCGCCTGAATGGCGATCTGCGCCGTCTCGAGATCGCGCACCTCGCCCACCAGGATGATGTCGGGGTCCTGACGCAGGAAGCTTCGCAGCAGCTTGGCGAAGGTGAGCTCCTGCTCCACGTTCACCTGGCACTGGATCATGCC
>JAGWXC010000301.1 GCA_018970045.1 Planctomycetota bacterium
TATGACGGTGCGCGTCGCATGGCCCGCAACGCAGACTTTGCCGTCAGGCCGCAGTTCGAATTGCAGGGGTTCGACCCGATCATCCCGATCGTCGTCGAGCGCTGCCTTGCCGAGTGGGCCGCCGGCAGCACCGAGCAGTCGCGCCGCCGCCTGCACGAGTTCGACCAGCTGCGCCAGCAGATCTTCCGCCAGGTGGCGCAGCGCCAGGGCATGGCAGGCACCAAGCAGGACATCGACTCGCTGGGTTTCGCGCCCGAGGGCCAGATCGAGATCATGCGGCTGGCGCTCGAACTCGCCGACCTTGCGCTGGCCACGACCGGGCCCGGTGCGGCCGGTGCGGCCCCGGCCAAGCTCGAGGCGGTCGCTGCCGTGCGCAAGGCGGTCCTTGATGGCCTGGATGCCGAGGCGCGCGAGGTTGGCCTGCACGATGATGCCAGCCCTGCCCAGAAGGTTGCGCCGCTCCTGCTGGGCGCGCAGCTTTGCGCGGCGAGCCTGGGCGACGAGTCCCAGACGCGGGATTGGCTCGCGCGCGTCGAGGCAATCGCGCCGCTGGATCCCAAGGCGCTCGCTCGGTTCGAGGGGTGGATCGCACTCAAGCGCGGCGATGCCGCGACCGCAGGGAAGCACTTCGCCGAGAGCGATCCCGATGCCCCGATGACGATGCTCGGCATGGCCGAAGTGCATCGTTTGTCGGGGCGCGCTGCCGAGTCGCTGGCGGTGCTGCAGTCGCTGGCGACCCGCGATGCCGCCGGCCCCATCGGCCTGTTGGCCCGCACGCGCTGGGAAGCGCAGTCCGGCAAGCCCCTGGTGCTGCAGCGCGCAGCCGAGTTCGAACGCATCGCCAAGGGTGTGCCTGAGTTCTGGGATGCCGTGCTTCGTGGCGAGAAGCAGGCCGTCCTCGTCGAAGGCCGGCCCGTCGATGCCACCCTCAAGCCGTTCGATCCGTTGCTCGTGCGCCTCACGGTCACCAACGTCTCGCCCGCGCCCTTGGCGATCGATGATGGCGGTCCGATCATGCCGTCGGTCGTGCTGCAGCCCACGCGCCTGCAGCAGGGCACGCAGAACGAGTCACCCTCGATCGTGCAGCTCGACGGCGCGCTGGCGCTCGCGCCGGGTGCGTCGGTGAGTGTCGAGTCCGACATGCGCCGCTGGCCCGTGGGTCTTGCCACCGAGCAGCGCCCGCTCGACAGCGCCTCGCTCACGTTCCGTGCGGTGAGCAACCCGGTCTTCGTCGGCCGCGGCGTGAACCTCGGAGCGCTCGGCGCCGAGGCCGTCATCGAGCCGATGATCATCACGGCGCCGATCACGAACGATGCGTGGGTCGAGGCGGCGCTCGCCGCCGTGCGCAACCCCGATACTTCCTCGGACCTCTTGGACGTGGCGTTGCTCATGTGGGTCGGTGCCGCAGCCGAGGTGCAGTCCAAGGCTCGCGAGGATGCCCTGACGAACGCACTCAACGCAGCCGAAGCCGCGACGCGCGTGCAGCGGGCGGCCGATCTGGAAGCGATCGAGCGCGCCAAGGCGGCGAACCAGCCGCCACCTGCCGAGCGCGAGCCGGTCCAGCCCGAACCCATCGATGAGTCCAAGTATCCGCTGGTGCGCTGGAAGGTCCCGGTCTGGGACGCCGTCGCGGCATCGACCGCCCGCATGCCGCCGCATGCTCAGGCGTGGCTCCTGCTCATCAGCCCCGGCAGGTCCGAGGGCATGGACAAGGTGCGTGATGCGGTCCGGAATGTGCAGGATCCTCTGGTGCGGCTCTGCTACCTCTACGGCGCGATCGTCACGCAGGATGACCCGGTGATGGCCGAGGAACTGGCGAGCACGGATCCGGTGCGTGCGCACCGAGCGCAGGGCATGCAGGCCATGCTGCGTCGCAACCTGCAGGGCGCG
>JAGWXC010000302.1 GCA_018970045.1 Planctomycetota bacterium
ATGGACCAGCTCATTCTCATGTCGATCGCGGTCAGCACGACGATCACGAAGAGCAGGAATCCACTGGCCAGCCAGACCAGCGCGTACGGACGGGGCGTGACGTCGGGATCGATCAGCGAAAACCCCTCGACCAGCAGCGGCAGCATGAGCAGGCCGAGCACCATCGTCGATTGGCGCAGCGCGCGGCGCCAGCGCGGGACATCGGCTGCAGCAAGACGCCGCAGGTACGCGATCATCGCCACGGCGAGCACCACGGCCACCGGGATGGTGACGGCCGGGGCGACATGGATCGCTGCGATGCTCAGCACGGCGGCGCGCCTCCGGCACCGAGCCGCGCAAGGACCGGCGCAAGCCGCTGCATCGGCAGCCCCATCACCGTGCAGGGATCCCCATCGCAGGCGAGCGGCCAGCCGGCATCGACGCGATCGGCGTAGTTGTAGGCACCCGCCTTGCCCTGCCACGCGCCCGAGTCGAGGTAGGCGTCGAGTGCCGCATCGGCGAGGTCGCCCAAGGTGACGCGGGCCCGGTCGGCGAAGATCCACCGTCGTCCGGTGGATGGCTGCAGCAGCGCGACGCCCGTCCAGACATCGTGGGCTCCGCCACGCCACCGCGAGAGCATGTCGCGCGCGTGGGCTCGGTCGCGAGGCTTGCCGATCAGCGCATCGCCGTCGTGGGCCATGGTGTCGGCGGCGAGCACCCACCCATCGAGGCGGAACGGCTGGACCTGCGCGGCCTTGAAGAGCGCCATCGCCATCGTGAACCCCGCCGGATCACCGAGCCGTTCCGGCAGCACCGCATCATCGATGGACGGCGGCGCGATCACATGGTCGATGCCGGCCTCCCGCAGCATGCGCTGGCGCCGAGGCGAGGAACTGGCGAGGCAGAGTGGCATGGATCGAGGCGACGGAATCGTCGCGCCATCGAATATAGTCCCCGACTTCCACCTCCTTGCCATGACTGACCCGGGACCACAGCCACCTCGACCAGCCACCAGCGCCGGCGCCTCCGCCGCTGGAGCCTCGGGATCGTCTGCGGGCAACGCCGACACCATGTGGGCGCGAGCCGTCATCGACCGCGGGCTGGCCACGCGCGAGGAAGTGAGCGAGTGCATGAAGGCCGCACGCGCCGACCCGGACAAGCCGCTGGCTCTCGTTCAGGTGCTGATGGCCAAGCAGCTCGTGACGATGAGCCAACTGCGCCGGATCAAGGCCGACACCGAGGGCGAGCGCGCTGCCGCCGCCAATCGAGGCGTGCCCGGCTACCAACTCGTGCGCAAGCTCGGTGCCGGCGCCATGGCGGTGGTGTACCTCGCACGGCAGGTGAGCCTCGATCGCATGGTCGCGATCAAGTTCATCGCCAAGAAGCACCTCTCCGACCCGATCTTCGTGGAGCGCTTCTACAAGGAAGGTCGCGCCGCCGCCAAGCTCAACCATCCGCACATCGTCGGTGCGTATGACGTGGGCCAGGCAGGCGAGCAGCACTACTTCATCATGGAGTACGTGGATGGCGACACGGTCTTCGATCGCATGCAGGCGAAGAAGCGCCTGCCCGAGAAGGAGGCCCTCGCGATCATCCGTCAGGTGGCGCTTGCACTCGAGCACGCCCATGAGCGCGGCTTCGTGCACCGTGACATCAAGCCGAAGAACCTGATGATCACCTCGACCGGCGTGGTCAAGCTCGCTGACCTCGGCCTTGCGCGCGCCATGGGCGATCTGGAAGCGGCGGCCGCAGAGACCGGCAAGGCGTTCGGTACGCCCTACTACATCAGCCCCGAACAGATCCGCGGGCTTGCCGAGATCGGTCCGCCCGCCGACATCTACGGGCTCGGTGCCACCCTCTACCACATGCTCACGGGCAAGGTCCCCTTCGAGGGCAAGAACCCGAACGA